>JAYEGS010000081.1:0-4549 GCA_034659215.1 Pseudomonadota bacterium
CCAAACGAAAGGGGCGGAAACAGATAGGTCGGGGTTAAAGCGGGGCAAGCCTGCTCTCTACTCTACCCGGAATAACCCGGAATAAATGACTTTTATTGTGTTGTTACTGTTCCAATAAAATGCCTTGATATTCGGCGACATGTTCGTAGAATTCGAGGAGGATTTCTTGTTCTTCATTGATCGGTTGCTGTGAGGTCAAAAGATAGTTGATCTCATCATCAAAGCGGACTTTCAGGAGATCCATCAGGTGAAAGCGCTTAACTTTAAAATTTAGCGCCTTAGCGATCTGTTCGAGATGATCGAAACGAATATTATATTCATCGTGATCTTTGAGCTGAATGCGGCGGGGATTTAGATTGTTGGACTCCGGTTGGATGGCGGGATAGAGTGAAAAAGGGTAGGGGAGTACGGTGTCGCAGCCATGTTCGGTTATAAAGGTTCGGCTGACTTTGGTTTTGGCCAAGCGTTCAATGAAGAACAGGGCACCATAATTTAAGTTAAAAGTTTCGGGTAAATTATTGAGGTCAAGGTTGTACGTAGAGATTAGACGGGCGGCTTCCGCAAATAACTCTTGCGGGCTTAAATCTGAGGGCAAGCCAAGCGTTTCCGGTTCGGTTTGTGATTTATGCAGATGAGCTTGCAGGGAGGCTCTGGAGAGTCCGGTGATCGTGGGAAAATCGCCGATAATCTCATTGAGTATGAGAAGATCGACCGGTCGTTTCAGGGTTGGCAGCCAGGCGAAGATATCTTTACGCTGGAACGTGATTGGAAATTGTGCCAGACGTTCTTGCTGTTTTTGCAAAAGGGTTGGCGAGATATCGACCATGGTGACCTGTTGAGGTTTGAGAACTTCAAGCAGGGCTGCCATCAGCGTGCCATAACCGCCGCCGATTTCTATTATTTCCCCACACTCTTTGGGCGAAGATGTTGATTGCAGCAGATAATCGGCGATCAAGCTACCGTAGGCCGCCGGTTTTTCCAGGGCTTTAGCAAAGGCTCCGTCACCCTCACCAAGACTTTGGCAGATAGTCATCTCCCACAGCAAACTCGGATGAGCCCCGGTGTAGTAATCGCTGGTCAGGTTAAGTTTGGGTGATGTCAAAAGGGGGATCCATAATTTAAGAGTTTAAGTTACAGAGGATAGTTTGTTAAATCTCTAACGGCAAAGCACAATGTTTAGATGCTAGGCTTTCAGCAACGACGCACCCCAAGAGTACTTCCTCGCTAACGCTCAGGGCGCAGATGAACGTTGTGCTTTGTCGTTAGGCGCGTAACTGGCGGCCGCCGATGAGGTGGTAGTGAACATGGAATACGACCTGGCCGCCCTCTTTATTGATGTTTGCCAAAACCCGGTAACCGGTTTCGGCGACGCCGAATTCAAGAGCCAGCTTTTTCATGACACAGTGAATATGGGCTATAATCTCCATCTCGTCATCTGGAAGATCATTAAGGGTGGGGTAATGTTTTTTCGGAATAATCAGCAAGTGAACCGGGGCCTTAGGGTTAATATCCTTGAAGGCATATACGGTTTCATCTTCATAAACTTTATCGGAAGGGATTTCGCCTTTGATGATCTTGCAAAAGAGACAGTCTTTCATGGTTTTTATCCTCATTTAATCCATTACTGCGCCTTTGGCGGCGGAACCCACCTGGCGGGCATAGCGGGCCAGGTAGCCTTGTTTGACTTTTGCCGGAGGCGCTTGCCAATGTTCTTTACGGTTTTTCAGTTCATTATCATCAACCAATAACTCAAGGTTGCGTCCAGGAATATCAATTTTGATCTGATCACCCTCTTCAACCAGGCCGATGAGGCCGCCGGCAGAGGCTTCCGGGGAGATATGGCCGATGGCGGCCCCGCGGGTGCCGCCGGAAAAACGACCGTCAGTCAAAAGCGCAACCTCTTTGTCGAGGCCGATACCGGCTAAAGCGGCTGTTGGCGAGAGCATCTCCCGCATGCCCGGCCCGCCTTGCGGTCCTTCATAACGGATGACGATGACATCACCTTTATTGATTTTTTTGTTGATGATGGCCGAAAAAGCCTCTTCTTCGGTCTCAAAAATCCGGGCCGGGCCTTGGTGTTGAAGCATCTCAGGAGCCACGGCCGACTGTTTGACCACGGCCCCGTCCGGGGCCAGATTGCCGGTTAAAACCGCAAGGCCGCCGGTCTTATGGTAGGGATTATCCAAAGGTCGGATGGTTTCATGGTTTAAGACTTTGATTGCCGGTTGGGCCAGAAGGTGGCCCAGAGTTTTGCTGCTCACGGTCAGGCAATCTTCGGCTAAGAGCCCTTTTTCCGCCAAAACTTTCATAATCGCACTGACGCCGCCGGCTTGGTGCAGGTCTTCCATGTGATCCGGGCCGCCGGGTGACATGTTGCAGATATGGGGAGTTTTAAGGCTTGCCTGGTTGAAATCTTCGAGGGCCAGAGTAAGGCCTGCTTCATGGGCAATTGCCGGTAGATGGAGCGAGGTGTTGGTTGAACCGCCAAAAGCCATGTCAACTGCCAAGGCGTTGTGAAAGGCTTCGTTGGTCAAAATTTGGCGCATTGTAATCTTTTTTTCAACCAGATTCATGATCGCCATGCCGCTCTCTTTGGCCAAGCGAATCCTGGCCGCATCGACGGCCAGGATGGTGCCGTTACCGGGCAGGGCAATGCCTAAAGCTTCAGTCAGGCAATTCATCGAGTTTGCCGTAAACATGCCGCTGCAGGATCCGGCCCCGGGACAGGCGGCATCTTCCAGTTCCGTTAGCTCATTTTCAGTTAGTTCTCCGACCCGGAGTTTGCCCATACCTTCAAAAACGGTGATCAGGTCGATCTCTTGGCCGTTGCAAATGCCGGTTCGCATGGGGCCGCCGCTGATGACAATTGTCGGCAGGTCGAGGCGGGCACCCGCCATGATCATACCGGGGACAATTTTATCGCAATTGGGCAGCAGAACCAGACCGTCAAAAGGGTAAGCCCGGGCCATGCTTTCAACCGAGTCGGCAATCAGCTCACGGGAGGCGAGAGAATATTTCATTCCCTCATGGCCCATGGCAATGCCGTCACAGATACCGATGGTCGAAAATTCCATGGGCGTGCCGCCGGCCATGCGAATGCCGTCTTTGACCGCCGCACAGACTCGATCAAGATGAATATGGCCGGGGATGACCTCGTTGGCTGACTGGGCGACGCCGATTAAAGGGCGGCGCAGTTCGGTATCAGTATAGCCGATAGCTTTAAGCAGAGCCCGATGCGGGGCTCGTTCAAAACCTTTGGTAATTTGATCTGAGCGCATTTTTTTATCCTATTCTTCCTCTTCAATTATATTAACAGCATAGGCTTGGTCAAAATCACCGGTCAGAGGGGTGCGGGCTTGAGCCAGGCTGCCGTCTGCCCCAAAAAAGTCAACAACCGTAATAAATCCGAGTGGTTCCGTGAAAACGAAGCCCAGTCTGTTTTTGTTCTGCGGATCATTAACCTGAGCCGACTGTCGGAAAACCTGCAGTTCACGGCCTTGGCGCAGGTCACTGCGATGACCGGCGTCGAGCCGAAAATTATTCTCTTCACTCCTTGAATTTATTCGACACCACCAGGTAGTTGAGTCGATGAGACGCAGCAGCGGAACCGGGTCGTTGGGCACCAGGGGCAAGAGTAGATTACCATTAAAATCAGCCCGGAAGGTAAAGGATGCAACATTGTCGCCGGTCTGAGCATCGATCCAGGTACAGGTATAGTATTCGTATTTACGGCCCGTTGTCGTGGTCAGAAACAAGATGAATTGAACCTCCGGCGTTGCGGAGGAGAGTTTAAGCCAAGTCTTGATTTCAGTTGCAATCTCTGAGCGCTGCTTGAGTAAGCGACCTTTGTCTAAAAGAGCTTGGTCATGGCAGTCAGTAATGCGCAAAGGGAGTTTATTTTCAAGTTCAAGGCTAAGCAGCGTTGCAATCTCGGGGTGGAGTTGACTGGTACGCGTGGGAAAGAGCAGGGCGCGACGCCGCAACGGCGGGATCACCGGTGCGGTTTCAGTGAGCTGTTCCTCTGCGCTCTCTTCCGTATTAAAGTCGCTGCTATCGGCGGTCTGCATATCTGCGGTACCTGCAGTATCGCCGGTTAAGTTGCTGTCAGCAGACTCGGTCTCGGTTGCCGTCTTTGGTAAATCGGCCGTGTAGGCAAGATATTTACCGCTTTGGTAGACTTGGCTCGGTACCCAGATAGCTGGTGGAGCCAAGGGGTCAAGGGCGGCTTGCGGGTTGATAGCCCGCGTATAGACAACTCCTCTGACCTCCATGGTTTCAATTGCGTCGTTGCTTTCCGGAAAACTGTCGATCTCAAGCCGGGGCATAAAAGGTATTCGGCTGCAGCTTGAGCATAAGAGTAGCGTAAATACAATAAATAGCAGAAGAAAGAGGGTAGTTCGTTGATTAGTCACTTATTGATAACTTTAAATAAAAAAGGTTGAGGTATTTAATAAACGAAAAGCACGAAAAATATTTTTCGTGCTTTTCGCAGCTTAAAAAAATTACATGGTGACGTTTACTCTACTCAACCGCTTTGACCATGTCATCC
>JAYEGS010000082.1:0-4535 GCA_034659215.1 Pseudomonadota bacterium
CCAGCGATGGCCGGATCTTGACTTTAATCGGCATCGACCCTTTTGCCGCCCGTAAACTCAACCCCCTGATTGACAACACCTTCACTCCCGAAAATTTATTGCGCTTTATCAGTGAACCGGGGCTGGTTTTGGTTTCAACCGCTGCGGCTAACCTGACAAGAGCCGATGGTCAGCTTTGGCTCGATAGCGGCGGCCGCCTCGGAAAATCCCGCCCCTTGCATATTCTAAGCTCTATTGAGATTGCCAAAAACCCGCAAAAAGCCGTGGTTTTCGGCGATATTTCATGGGTTCAGGAGATGTTGCAGGGGCCGGACAAGCTCAAAAAGATAGATCTTTTGATCGAAGATCCGCAACTTGTCGCCAAAATTGAAAAACTGTTGCCGTCCCACGTCAAAATTGTCGAGGTTGCCAACCAGACTCGGCTCTATACGGCGATGCTCGACTCCTTTAACTTAAACCTCACGGCATTAAGCCTGCTCTCTCTTTTTGTCGGTTTTTATCTGGTCTACAATACCGTCCTCTTTGCCCTGTTGCAGAGACGTCGGGAGATTGGTATCCTGCTGACCATGGGCTTTTCCCGTTCCCAGATAACCGGAGTTCTGCTGGTTGAAATCAGCCTCATCGCCGGCCTTGGTTCCCTGCTCGGTCTCGGTCTCGGTTACGGATTGGCGAGCTATTCTTTGACGATTATCAACCAGACTATCTCCGACCTCTATTTTTTTCTCCGCTCAACGGCGCCGCAGCCAAATCTCGGCTTCTACATGCGCGGCCTTGCCGTCGGGATCGGTTCTGCCTGGATCGCCGCCTTTTTCCCACTGCTTGAAATTCGCCATAATACGATTCTCTCACTTTTAAGTCGACGGCCGAGTGAAGATCGTACCTTTACCAACAGAAAAAGAAATTTCCGCATCGGTCTGCTGATTATTGCCGCCTCGTTGATTCTGGCATATCTGCCTTCATCAACCCCTTACTTCGGTTTTGCCGCAGCCTTCGGCATCTGCCTGGGCTCCTCACTGCTCGTCCCTTTGGGGGTTGAGACTATTATCTCCCGGATAACTGCCGGCACCTTGCCCCAGATTAAATGGCGTCTTGCGATTGGGGCCGTAAAACGTTCGTTGAGTCGCAGTGCACCAGCGGTTGCCGCCCTGATGGTCGCCCTCTCCATGTCGATGGCGATCTCACTGATGATCGGCTCTTTTCGTAAAACCGTCGACCAGTGGTTTACAAACAGCATTCAAGGTGATTTTTATGTTACCGACAGCGACCGCGATTACGATGCCAGCTTGCTTGATCCAAATCTTGTAAAAGAACTTTCCCGCCTGCCGGGAATTGCCGCTATTAACCGCTACCGGAATCTGCGCTACCAGTTTAACGGTCGTCTGGTCAGGCTGACCGGGGTTGACGCAGAAGTCTTAAGAGATTATTCGAATTATCGTTTTACAGAGACCCTGACGGCCGACCCCTGGCAGCAAGTCGGCAAAGAGGCAGTCATGATTTCCGAAACCCTGGCGCGCAAACATGAGCTTCATGCGGGCAGCGAAATCAACCTTAATGGTTTTGCCGGTTTCCAAAAGTTTACGGTAGCTGCCGTGTTTTGCGATTACATAACCGAACATGGGGTTATCCTGATGGATTACAGCAACCTCGAAAAACTGCTAGCCGACCATGGGGTGAACTCACTGGCTCTCTTCCTTGATCCGCAAAGTGACCATCACAAAGTTGCCCTCGACATCCAGCAAAAGCTGGCTCCTTACACCTGTGAGCTCTATGCCAATCATGAACTGAGAGAGCGCATCATGGAGATTTTTGATCGCAGTTTTGCGATCACTTTGAGCACCCGAATGATTGCCATCCTGGTCGCTTTTTTCGGAATTATCAGTGCTTTATTGGCCATTTACTTGGAAAATGAGAGGGAGTATGGTATCTTAAGAGCTTTAGGACTGAGCCGGGGTGAAGTTTTTCGCATCGCCCTGGGCCACTCCCTGACCCTTGGCCTCCTGGCGGTTATCGGTGCTGCTCTCAGCGGCCCTTTGCTGGCCTGGATTCTGGTCAAGGTGATCAACCTTAAATCCTTTGGTTGGAGTATCGACTTCTCTTTTGATCCGGCTCTCTATCCGGTCACGGCGGCGATTACCGTCATCGCCTCGCTACTGGCCGGTCTCTACCCGGCCTGGCGCATCGCCTCAAGCCAGCCATCATTTCAAATGCGGGAGCGCTGATTATATGTTCCGCACGTTTGGAAGAAATAGAGTTGTCTGCCTTTTTACTCTCAGCCTGAGTTTAGCTCTTTTTTCGGCTGATTGTGTCTCGGCCTGGGATAAGGCTCTTAAATTACGCCATTTTGCCTTCCCCCGCGATCATGGCAGCCATCCTCAATTTAAAACCGAATGGTGGTATGTAACCGGCCAACTGGCCACTGATAAGGGTCGAGAATTTGGTTTTCAGTTTACCATTTTTCGCCAGGGTATTCAGGAAAATTTACCCCAAAACTCAATTAATTCCAATCCCTGGCAGGTGCGTGACCTATTTATCCTGCATTGTGCTTTAAGTGATATCGAAAACCAGCGCTTTTTCTCGCATCAGGAGATCAGTCGGGCTGGGCCGGGTCTGGCCGGAGCCCGGGAAAACAGTCTGGAGACTTGGTTGAAAGGCAGCCGGATCGCCTTAAATGAAAAAAAACAGATAATAGAATTGACGGTCAAGAGCCCAGACTACGAACTTACTTTAGAACTCCAGCCCGCCTATCCGCCAATCCTTAACGGTAACCGCGGACTGAGTGCCAAAGGGCCGGAACCGGGTCAGGCTTCTTACTATTACTCCTGGCCCCGGTTGGCGGCTGAAGGAACTCTGAAATTGTCGGGGGAAAGCTTTATTGTCAAAGGTTTAAGCTGGCTCGATCGTGAATTTGCGACTAACCAGCTGGGCCCGGAACAGGCGGGTTGGGACTGGTTCGCTCTCCATTTTGACGACGGCAGCGCTCTGATGCTCTACCGCATGCGCCTTAAAGATGGCGGGCAAGATGCATCCTCAAGCGGTACCTGGATCTTTTCCGACGGTAGTTCCCGGCATCTTACTAACCGGGACTTTAAACTTGATCCCGGCAAAGTCTGGAACAGTCCGGAAAGCGGGGCCGACTACCCGGTTAACTGGGAGATTAAATTAAATAAACCAACCCCAATGAAATTTACTATCTCCCCTTTGATTTTAAACCAGGAGATGAATACCGCGAATACGGTTCTGGCCAACTATTGGGAAGGAGCTGTTAAAGTCGAAGGTTTTGCCGGCACAAAAAGAAAACTTGATGGCCGTGGCTACCTGGAGATGACGGGCTACGACCAGATCTTAAAAGCCTTGCAGAAACGGGAGAAAAATTTCTAAAGGAGCGGTGGTACTAATTTGAGTGAAAAAATCAATTCCCGGACAGTTTCCTAGAGTGGTAAATCGACATGAATGGTATAAAAAACCGGCGCGCCCAACTGCATGAAATTATTTTCGGGGCTGAAACACCGGCCGGCAAAATCTTTGACGTGCTTCTGATTGCCAGCATTTTCTTGAGCATCATTGTCGTGATGCTTGACAGTGTTGCTTCAATCAATGCTGTCTACGGTCGCCTGTTTTTCCTGCTCGAATGGTTTTTCACTCTCCTCTTCACAGTCGAATACCTGCTTCGCCTGAGCTGTATCGGACGACCTTGGCGTTATGCCACCAGTTTCTTTGGTATTATTGACCTGTTGGCGATTATCCCCAGCTATTTGAGTCTATTATTGCCCGGAGCCGAAATTTTCCTGGTTATCCGTATTCTTAGAGTTTTGCGCATCTTCCGGGTTCTGAAACTGGTTCAGTATATTGGTGAAGCCAATCTGCTTATTAAGGCCTTGCAATCCAGCCGACAGAAGATCACGGTTTTCCTGTTTGCTGTTTCAAGCCTGATGATCATTTTCGGCTCGCTCATTTATGTCATTGAAGGTGAGCAGAACGGTTTCACCAGTATCCCCAGAAGCATTTACTGGGCGATCGTTACCATGACCACGGTCGGTTACGGCGATATCTCTCCAAAAACCGGTTTTGGTCAGGGGCTGGCGGCGCTGGTTATGATCATCGGTTACAGCATTATTGCTGTTCCGACCGGGATTATCACGGCCGAAATCGCTCAACAATTGAAAGTAAAGATCAGCAACCGTCCCTGTCCGGAATGCGGTGCCAGCAACCATGACGATGATGCCCAACACTGTAAATATTGTGGTGTATCTTTATGATCTGTGAAAAATTTTGGCCATTAAACACCGTACTCTGGGTCAATAAATACAAAAACTCAACATCTTTAGGAAGTGTGGTATTTACTCTTGGAAGGCGGTGTGTTGTAATGGTTGTTACGCATATTACGATGAAGGTTAGGTATGTGGTTTAGCTGAAAGGTTAAGATTGCCAGCAGTAGTGTACAGCCTGAATAGTTTGACTCGCTTCATGATTTAATTTGGCATACTGATATCATAATCATTCATGCACACCTACCGAAAGAATACTCTTTACCAGAC
>JAYEGS010000083.1:0-4518 GCA_034659215.1 Pseudomonadota bacterium
CCTTAACCCGGATACCGGTCTTTTTGATCAGCTTAACTTGCTCGGTCATGAAATCGAGATCGACCTTCTGGCGGTGGCGGCTTAAAAGTTCAGCGTCACCGCTCTCGATGCCTAAGCTGATCATCCAGCAGCCCGCTTTTTTCATCATCTCTAAAATCGGGCCATCGACATGTTCGGCCCGGACGGCGCAGTTGAACGTCATATCCAGGGGCCGGGCCTGCAGGAGTTGACAAAACTCTTCGATCCGTTTCCGGTTGAAGGTGAATTGATCATCATAGAAATTGACATGGCGGATACCGAAACGGTTTTTCAGGTACTCGAGGTGGCGGTAGAGATAGGTGGCCGAGTTGTAGCGGAAAGTGCGGCGAAAAACCGAACGGTCGCAATAGCTGCAGGTATAAGGACAGCCCCGGCTGGAGATACAGCTTGTATTCGGGGCTTTGGGGTAGTTGAAGATCGGCAGCCGGTAGCTTTTGGGAAAGCCGGTTAATTTTTCATAGGCCGGAAAAGGGAGGCTGTCAAGCTCGACACCAATCTCACGGAAACCGGAAAATTCGGTTTTTCCTGCCGCATTCCAGAAAGCCAAGCCGGGAATATTGGCGCAGTTTTTCGGCTCTTCCATGAGTTGAAAAACGGTCTCTTCACCTTCGCCGATAGCGAGATAATCAAAGGCCGGATAGTCGGTTAATAACTTTTCGCAGAGGGCCGAGACGTGGGGGCCGCCGCAAAAGGTTTTGATGCCGGACAGAGTCTCTTTGGCCAGGGCTGCGAGGCGAACCCCGTCGAGAAAACTTGAGGTTGTACAGCTAAAACCGATCCAGCCCGGCTGCATCATTTTAAGATAGGTTTTCAGCCGCCGTTCAGCTGTCAAAGGAAAGGCGAAGCAGTCGAGAATGTCAGCTTTTTTGCCCCGCTCTTCGAGATAGGCGGCGATACCGGCAAGCCCCAAAGGTGGCATCAGATTGGCTTTTCTGGCAATATCGGCCTTTGCCGCCGAGGCTTGATAACCTAAGGGATGGACGAGAAGGATACGTTGTTGGTTGAGTTTAGTCATAGTTGTCGTTTGTGGCCGAAAAAAGGGTTGTATGTTTTTCGATACGGGGACATTGCTCCAGGCGGCGGCAAAAGCCTTTATGCCGATCTGAGCTGTGTACCCTTCGAAGCCGGGCGAAGCCAATGTTCGCACCATTTGTAGTGGCTTTAAGGTGATTACGCTGAATAGTTACTATTTTTATTGGATTACGGTTAAGAAGTAGCATATCATTTCTAATCGTGCAATGGTTTTTCGGATGGTTTTAGCGATGTATTTAGCAGCCCGAAGTGGCACTGAACTGTTTTGAGATTGCATTCGGGGGGCGGAATCGATATAGATGCAGTATGTCTGAAATTATCTTAATTTATCCACCGGTGGCCAAACCTTCGGAGGCTCCGGCCGGGATTGCAAAATTGGCTGGAGCTTTGCGCGGTCATGGGGTTTCCTGCACGGTTGCCGATTTTAATTTTGCAGGGTTGCGGTTTTTGCTTAAGGAGCCGTTGCAAGTTGATGATACCTGGAGCCGCCGGGCGCTACGGCACGTCGATAAAAACTTTGCGGCTTTGGCTGATCCCCGGCTTTATCAAAATTTTGATCGTTACAAACGGGCGGTGGCCGATATAACTCGGGTGCTGGAGATGGCCGGCAGAAAAACCGGTGTCGGTCTTTCGTTGGTCAACTATCAGGACGTTACCCTTTCACCTCTTCGCAGTCGCGATCTGCTGACCGCCGCCGCCCGGCCGCAGGAGAATATCTATTACCCCTTTTTCAGTAAAAGATTAGCCCAGTTAATCGAGACCTCGAACCCTTCCCTGATCGGTTTTTCCCTGAACTATTTAAGTCAGACACTGGTCACGTTTGCGATGATCGGCTTTTGTCGGCAGCGCTATCCGGAACTTCCCGTGGTGGTTGGCGGCGGCCTTGTGACCTCATGGCTGAGTCGGCCGGAAGCCGGTAAAGCGGGTTGGGAGAATCCTTTTGCCGGTTTGATTGATCATTTGATCGCCGGGCCGGGAGAGCATGCTTTACTTGAACTGTTGCAAGCAAAAGGGTCGGGAGAGCAATTGCCAAAGGTTGAGAAGGTCGAGAAGATCAAGGTTGAGGTGCAAAACCGGTTATCTCAAACGGCCGAGAGTGAGTTTGCCCTGCCTGATTTCAGCGATTTCTCACAGCTTGATTATCTTGCCCCCGGCCGGATTTTGCCCTATGCCGCATCAAGTGGCTGTTACTGGAATCGTTGCTCATTTTGTCCAGAGAAGGCGGAAGGCAGCCGCTATCGGCAGATAGCTCCGCAAGTTGTTGTCAGTGAACTTAAGCAACTTGTGCAGACCGTGCAGACCGGACTTATCCACTTTCTCGATAATGCGCTGAGTCCGGCCCTTATGCGCACCTTGATCAAACAGCCGCCGGGGGTGTCGTGGTACGGTTTTGCCCGCATCGGCGATGATCTTGGTGATCTTGAATTTTGCCGCAAACTGCGGCGGGCGGGTTGTGTGATGCTGAAGTTGGGGATTGAGTCGGGTGACCCGCAAGTTTTGCAGGCGATGCAGAAGGGTATTTCTTTAGAGCAGGTTTCGACGGTTTTAAACAATCTGCAACAGGTTGGGATTGCGACTTATGTCTACCTCCTTTTCGGCACGCCGACCGAAGCTCTGCCCGAAGCCCGGCGGACGCTCGATTTTATGGTTAAGCATAGTCAGGCGGTGACGTTTCTTAATCTCGCTATTTTCAACTTGCCGTTATACAGTCCTGAAAGTAAGGAGCTTGAGGTGCGTGATTTCTATTCAGGCGATCTCTCGCTCTACGGTGATTTCATCCATCCACGCGGCTGGCAACGGAGAGAGGTTAGGCGCTTTCTCGATCAGGAGTTTAAACGCCATCCGGCACTTGCTCCGATCATTAAACGCGACCCGCCCTCTTTTACCTCTAATCACGCAGCCTTTTTTGTTTAATAAGAGAGTCTAAGATGATTGATCACAAAAAACTTGCAGTTATCCATATTGTTAAAAAGGAATTAGGTTTTTCCGATGCTGAGTATCGTGATTTTCTCGAAAAATCCTGCGGCGTCCGTTCAGCTAAAGAGCTTGATGAGATAAGCTTTCGCGTGCTGATGCGTGAGTTTGCCAAAAGTCGTCACTACCGCCTCAATCCGGACGGGCTGACGATTCGGCAGAAACTCTATATCCTGCATCTCGTCGAAGAGCTCGGCTGGAGCCCCAACCATTTCAATAACTTTCTGGATAAATACTATCACAAGACCGATATCGACAACTTTAGTAAGGGTGAGGCCAGCCGTTTGATCGAGTCGTTAAAACAGGTCAAGAAGCATCAGAGTTGAATAGTTAAATCCTCTTTAAAATCGCCTCGCCCATCTCTGCGGTATTAACGGTTTTCTCCGGGTTTATGGCAATGTCGCGGGTGTGGATGCCCTCTTCCAGAGTTTTGGCGATGGCTTTTTCTATGGCGTCGGCGGCTTCATCAAGGGAAAAACTGTAGCGCAGCATCATGGCCGCGGAAAGTGTCTGAGCAATCGGGTTGGCGATACCAAGTCCGGCGATATCGGGGGCTGAGCCGCCGGCGGGCTCAAAGAGGCCGAAGTTTTTCCGGTTGAGACTGGCGGAAGCTAAAAGACCCATTGAACCGGTCAGCATGGCGGCTTCATCGGAGATGATATCGCCAAACATATTGCCGCAGAGCATGACATCAAATTGGTGTGGATCCCTGACCATCTGCATCGTGGCGTTATCGATATAGATGTGGTTTAAGGTGACGTCGGGATACTCTTTGGCGACTTCGCAGACGACTTCCCGCCATAAAACCATGGTCGTCAGGACATTGGCTTTATCTATGGATGTGACTTGGCCCCGCCGCTTGCGGGCGGCGGCAAAAGCTAAATGAGCAATTCGTTCAATTTCGCCCCTTGTATAGACCATCGTGTCGAAGGCTTTTTCGTCTTTACCTTCACCTTTCCGCCCTTTGGGCTGACCAAAATAGATGCCGCTGGTCAATTCGCGCACGCAGAGAATATCAAAACCTTCTTTGACGATATCAGCCCTTAAAGGACAGGCTGCGGTCAGGGAGGGATAGACTTTGGCCGGGCGAAAGTTACAGAAGAGATCAAAATGTTTGCGTAAGGGTAAGAGCGCGGCCCGTTCCGGTTGTTCGGCCGGCGGCAGGTTTTCCCATTGCGGCCCGCCGACTGATCCAAACAAAATCGCATCGCTCTCTTCGCAGATTTTCAAGGTCTCCTGAGGCAACGCCGAACTCTGTTTGTCGATAGCACAGCCGCCGACGTCGGCAAAGGCGTATTCAAGTTTAAAAGAGAATTTCTCTTGAACCGCGTCAAGCACTTTAAGCGCTTCCCGCATAACTTCCGGGCCGATACCATCACCGGCTAAAATCGCAATTTCTTTCATAATATAATCCTTCATGGTTGATTATAACCGCTTTAAGTTAAAGCCGGTCAGGTAGTTATTTGGGCTTCG
>JAYEGS010000084.1:0-4500 GCA_034659215.1 Pseudomonadota bacterium
AACACCAATGTTAGTTCGGTCTCTGTACCTAAAGGCCTTGAGACTGGAATATACAATATTTATACAAGACCGAATAGCGTTACTTTTAGATATGTGACCGCGATAGCGGGCTGGGACGCTATTCAGCGTGATTACCTTAAATCCACTACAAATGGTGCGAACATTGGCTTCGCCCGGCTTTGAGGGGGACACAGCTCAGATCGGCAAGCGGCTTGCAGCCGCCGCCTGGAGCAATGTCCCCGTATCGAGATAGTTTGAAGAGTACATTACGCTGAATAGTTACCTTTCTTCAACATATTTCATTTAACCGACCCACCAGAGCCAACTCCTCCTGCCGGTTGTTAACCTCTCCATCAAGACGGGCGTTCCTGACTTGATCAAGGATTCTCTTAAATTGGGGGCCGGGAGTCAAACCGGCCGCAATCAGATCGTTACCGTTAATTTCGATTTCAACAAACTGGAGTCGGGTAAGATAGTTGGAAAGCGCTTTTTTAACCTCCTGGTTCTCATGACCGGCCATGATATAGAGCAGGATCTCAAGCGGCAGGTCAAAGAGCCGGGCGTAGATTTCGGAGTTGCGATAGACTTTACCCTCATGGCACAAACGACCGAGTTCGGCCGCAGCCTCAATCCCGCGTCGCCGGAGAGCGACAAAACGCTGTCCGGCATTTTCATCAAAACCTAAACGTAAAGCACAATAGTGGGCCTGACTCGCATTCAATCCATTGATAAAGCTGAGAAAATAGACGCGCCAGACTTCAAGTTTCTCCTCAAGATAGAGATACTCATACCAGGAAACCACCTTTTTGGCCGCCATCAGGAGCGCCTGACGAGGCCGCTCTTTGACCTGTTTTTTCAGTTCGGGAAAAATTTCATGCCAGAGTTTGAGCTCGCTCATCCGGGCAAAGATCGGCAGCGGGTCGGACTCGGCGCAAATCAGTTTCAATTCATGGAGTATGCGGAAACCCGAGAGCCGCCGGACAAAACCGATCTTGATCGCGTTATGAATCAGATGCAAACTCTGGCGACCGATCGAAAAATCAAATTTCTGTTCAAAACGAATCGCCCGAAAGATCCGGGTCGGATCCTCGACAAAACTTAAATTATGCAAAACCCTGACACTGCGCTCTTTGATATCGCGCCCTGCGCCAAAATAATCACGCATCTCGCCGTAACTCTTGCGGTTCAAAGAGACGACCAGCGTGTTAATCGTAAAATCACGCCGGTAGAGATCGACTTTAAGAGAGCTTTTTTCAACTTTCGGGAGGGTGGCGGGAGCGTCGTAGTACTCCATCCGGGTACTGGCAATATCGAGTTTATGCCCCGCTCTCGTCAAAATAACCGCCGTCCGGAATGGTTCATGACAATGGCAACGGCCGGCGTAACGTTCACTATAGGCACGGGCCAGGGCAATCCCGTCACCTTCAACCACAATATCGATATCAAGATTTGGCCGCCGCAACATCAAATCGCGCACAACACCGCCAACCAGAAAAAGATTAAGCTTAAGTTCATCGGCCAATTCGCCCAACTCTCTCAGAATATTGATCAAATCAGCGGGAAAACTCTCGTTCATCAAACCATTGACATTTTTCCGTCGCAACTTACGCGGCCCGTCCCGACCCACTTCAAAACTCTCACCCTGCTCCTCCTGATCATAGAGTGCCCGGAGCAGATCTTTACGGGTAATCGCCCCGATAATCGCCTGAGCTTCATCAACCACCGGTAAAAAGCGCTGATTGCGCCCGACGATCAACTCTTTAACCTGACTAATATCAGCTTGCGGAGAGATCGGCTCATAATCGGTGGTCATATATTCACTGACATCAAGTTCCTTAAGACCGTGATAGAGAGCTTTTTCCACGACCTGGCGTGAAATAATACCGGTAAGTCGTGAACTTTTTTCATCAATAACCGGCAGCACATTAATATTATACCGGGTCAACACTTCAGCCGCTTTGGTCAGCAGTGTCGCCGGAGTAATCGTCAAAACCGGTGAAGTCATCAAATCGGCGGCAACCAGGGGCGGCACCACCTCCTCTTCAAGCAGCTCCAACAGGCGTTCCCGGCACTGAATCAAAGTCAGCTCCCGAGTCACCGCCGCCGCCGCATAGTGGTGCCCGCCGCCGCCGAAATGGGCCAGCAGACGACCCATATCAAGGGCTGGGCTACGACTCCGGCCAATCAGATAGATTTTATCATCAAGACGCAAAAGAGCGATCACGACCTCAAGCCGCTCAATATCACGCAAACGATGCACCACCATCGCCACATCCGATATATAGTGATCACGCCCGGCCTCGACCAGAACCACCTTCTGACCCCGCGGATAGATCGTTAACTGCGAAGATAAAAGATCGTTGAGCAGAGAGATATGTTCTCGATCAAGGGGATTATTGATAACCTCGGCCACGGTTTCAAGATTGCCACCTTGTTCGAGGAGCCAGGCGGCAGCCATAAAATCACGACCTGTAGTTCCCTGAAAAGTCAGAGAACCGGTATCCTCATAAAGACCGATCAGCATCACCGTCGCCTCATCGGCTGAAATGACAAGCCCTTGCTCGCGCAGTTTTTCCGTCATCAGGCTGACTACCGCCCCAACCTCGGCAACCTCGCTTAATAACACCCCTTCAAGATCATCGATCGTTGCCGGATGGTGATCATAAACAATAACCTCAACCTCCGGCCGGGCCGCAACCTCGGCAAAAACACCGATCCGACTTTTCTGACAGGTATCAACAACAATCAAACGCTTTATCTCAGCCAGATCGATATCCTTAAGCCGCTTAAAAGGGAAGACATAGCTGTATGAGTGGAGAAAAAAATCGTGCAGGCTGCGTTCCGGGCTGCCGGGCAGCACCATCACGGCTTGCGGATAGAGATGGTGGGCCGCCAACATCGCCGCCAGACCGTCAAAATCGGTGTTGATATGTGAAGTGATTACTTCAATCATCCTTCCTAATCCCTTTCACGCGGATGATAACGCTGATAAACCTCTTTCAAACGTTCAGCGTCGACCTGGGTGTAGATCTGGGTGGTGGCCAGATCGGCATGCCCCAAAAGGGTCTGGACAATCCTTAAGTCCGCTCCGCCGGAGAGCAGATGGGTAGCAAAAGAGTGGCGCAAAAGATGCGGATAGACCTCCTGCTTAATTCCGGCTTTTAAAGCGTAGCGGCGGAGCGTCTTCCAGAAACCCTCACGACTCAAAGAGTTTCCCGAACGGTTGAGAAAGAGATAAGTGGAACTTTTACCTTTGAGCAACTGCCGCCGCCCCTTATCGATATAGTCACGCAAATTGCTGATAATCGGCAGCGGCAGGGGCACAATCCGCTCTTTGTTGCCTTTGCCAAGCACAGTTATAATGCCGAGATTAAAATTGATCTGCTGGAGCTCCAATTTGACCAATTCGCTGACCCGCAAGCCGGCCCCATAGAGAACCTCAAGCATGACCTTGTCGCGCTCACCGAGCGTCGTCTCCGGATCAGGTGCGGCGAGAAGCAATTTCATCTCGACAACACTTAAAACCTCCGGCAGATTTTTATCAAGCTGAGGCAGATCGAAACCGGCCAGGGGCTGACGTCGAATTTCACCTTTAGCCAGCAGATAACGAAAAAAACTATTGAGGGCTGAAAAACGCCGCCGAATCGTCCGCCGGGCGTAAGCCTGCTTGAGCAGCAGAATATAATCACTAACCTGAGTCCGAGAGAGAGACTCAGGTTCGGGATTACCTAAAGCTTCAAGAAAGAGACCAAAATGGGTCAGATCAACCCGATAAGCTGCAATCGTCTGCTCTGAAAGACCACGTTCTAAAAGTAGATGATCAAGAAAATTTTCAACCTGTTCAGAATACATGGTGAATTAAACTATCTCTTCTCTTCGCCAAAATCACGCATTGCGGGGCCGTCCTGATCGGTCGGCGAGAGCATGGCAATCGCATGTTTATAGATTAAATGACTGGTAAATTCATCATTCAAGATCAGGCAATGGTTATCAAAACTGCTGATCCGCCCCTCTCTGGCCGTGCCGCTGACCAATTCCACACTGACCCGCCGGCGCTCGCGCCGCAGTCGATTCAAAAATTGCTCCTGAACGTTCGCCTGATGCCTGGTCATCTTCTAAGCCTCTCCCATTCTTCTATAGTGACAATAATCAACCACTTACCTATCGATTTAAGAGTACTAATTTAGCATCGACAACCGGATTTAGCAAATAGAAATATTAACAAAGCGTTAACAACCCCCTCGAATCACCTTAAAGCCACTACAAATGGTGCGAACATTGGCTTCGCCCGGCTTCGAGGGGGACACAGCTCAGATCGGCAAGCGGCTTCGCCGCCGCCTGGAGCAATGTCCCCGTATCGAGATAGTTTGAAAGTAAGCGTCCTATTAACTACCCCCCCCCTCTCGGCATTTAGCTCAGGGATGCCAGGTAGTTTTCAATCTGCTCTTTTGTAACTCGAGTAGGCAGTAGCTCTTTGAAATCTATGTTGTTGTCGGCAAC
>JAYEGS010000085.1:0-4483 GCA_034659215.1 Pseudomonadota bacterium
GGATATGATACTCCATGTAGGCCTCTTTGGTCATACCGTGCGGGACATCGGTTTTCATCCCTTCCCTGAGCGCGCCGATATTGCCGGGTACCTCGACATCCAGGACTTCACCAAGATTAGCGTTGGCGTCAGCGTCAACGGCCAGGATCGGTTTCATGCCCTGTTCCGACATCCAGCGCAGGATCAGGCCGATTAAAGTTGTTTTTCCAGTTCCGCCTTTTCCGGCGATAGCGATCGATTTTCCCATCGGTTAATATCCTTTTACTTTTTGGCCACGAAAGTTCACGAAAAACACGAAATTTTTTTGTGATATTTCGTGTTTTTCGTGGCTAAAAAAGTTTTGACCATAGTTTGTTTATTTCAGCATTTCCATAGTTTTTGGAAAGGCGTTGGTGTCGGTGTGCGGCAGAAATTGAGCTGCCACATACTCATCCATGAATTTCATATTGTTGGCGAGCTCAATATTGGTCATCATCCCGGCGATATCCCGGGCTTGCCCCATCATCTCTCGAGAAACCGAGACCAGGCGCTCGCCGAGGAGGGCGCCATTACCGACAAACATGAATTTTTCAACATCGATTTCGGGTAGGAGACCGATGGTGATGGCTCTTTCCAAGTTGATATATTTACCGAACCCACCGGCAATGACAAAACTATCGAGTTCTGCAAAGGTGAGGCCGACACTCTCTAAAAGAATTTTACAGGCCGCGTAGATGGCGCCCTTGGTGCGGATAATATTGTCAATATCGCCTTCGGTTATGGTGATATCGTCAATTCCTGCGGCACTTTGATCAGCTTTAGCGACGACGTATTCCCAGCCGGTTTCACTTTTACGAACCCGGTCGGTATCAAGTTCCTGATTGAATTTGCCGTTGGGCTCAATCAGGCCGACGAGCAGCATTTCGGCAATCGCATCGATAACCCCGGAACCACAGATGCCTAAGGGTTTTTCTTTGCCGATAGTCAGCAGCATCGGTTCGAAGGTCTGGGGGTTGATGCGAACCTGTTCAATGGCGCCGGTGGTCGCCCGCATCCCATATTTAAGGCCACCACCTTCAAAAGCGGGGCCCGCCGAACAGGAGGTACAGACGAGCCAGTCGCAGTTGCCTAAAACAAGTTCGCCATTGGTGCCGACATCGAGAAAAAGGGTGAGCTCTTCGCGTTGAAAAATGCCTGAGCCCAGAGTACCGGCAACAATATCGCCACCCACATAAGAGGCTACGGCCGGAAAGGTGTAGACGTGGACGTAATCGGGCAGTTTAAGGCCTAGGTCGATGGCTCTAACCGGGGGGAAAAAGTTTGCGGTTGGTACATAGGGGTCTTCGCGTAGATATTTGGGGTCGATCTCGAGAAAAAACTGACTCATGGTAGTATTAGCTGCAACTACCAGATGGGAGATCTGATCTTTTTCAATGCCGCCCTTATTCACCAAATTATCAATTATCTCATTAAGATCTTTGATAATCTCGCGGTGCAGTTCTTGTAAACCATCACCTTTTTGCGAATAGACAATACGGGTGATGACATCTTCACCAAAGCGCACCTGCGAGTTATATTTGGCATCGGAGGCGATCAGCAGCTCGCTGTCGAGGTCATCAATAACCGAGCGTTCTTCGGCTTGGTGTGAGGCGTTAAGGTTTAAGAGTTGGCCTTGAACCGTGGTTGTGCCGATATCTATTATGATAGAGTAGTTTTTGTCTCTGGTATCCCCGGCCTCGATGTCGATAAGTTTGAGACCTTTGGGGTTGTAAACTATAGTAACCGTGACTTGCCATTTGGCCTCGCGCAAGAGTTTCGGCAGGCGGCGCAGGAGGAAGTAGTCAGCGGAGATATTTTCAAGTTGGTGTTCGTTTTTAAGCTCCCGCATGAGGCGGCCAAGGTCGCTTAAGTTGTCGTCAAGCGTGGGGGCGGGTAACTCGATGTAATATTTAAAGACGGCGGGGTTGATTTTGACGCCCTGAACCAGTGAGTTGAGGTCGCGGGCCATCAGGGTATGCTGTTTCTGACCTAAATCTTTTCTTAAAACAGAGTTGTCAATACGTGATTCCGGCGGAATCGTGACGGTCAGATCATCAACCACTTTGGTGGTACAGGCGAGGCGGTAGCCTTTTTCCCAATCTTCCGGGGTGATCTTGGCCGATTTTTCGGATTCTGGCCGGCCCTGTTCAATAATTACCCGACATTTTCCGCAACCTCCATTTCCGCCGCAGGAGGCGTTAATATGGACTCCTGCCGCAATCGCAACCCGAAGCAGGTTTTCCCCATCGCGGAAAACATCAACCGTAAGGTCATTGGGCTGGAAAGTAACTTGGTGGATAGGTTTGGGCATAATTTAAATTTGGTTTTTAATAGACAAAACTTTTTTAGCCACGAAAACCCACGAAAGGTCACAAAAACTTTCGTCTGTTTTCGTGTACTTTCGTGGCTAAAAAGCGTGGTTTGATTTTTTTAGGATCTCTTAGATTTGTTTTCGGCCAAGTGAATTAAAACACAGTCAAAAATCGTTATAAAAAAAATCTCTAAAGACGAAAAAGCTGGAGTACGTGGAAGGGACTCTTCCTCGTACTCCAGTTTCTTTTTTTAACTTATCAACCGGAGCCCCGAATTTGAATTTCGGAGCTCCGGTTATATTGCAATGGGTCGGCTAGATATAAGTCCTCTTTAGAAGAGGCCTCTTACCTGGCCGGTTTCGGTATCAACATCGATGCGGCGGTAGGCCGGATCGGAAGCCGTACCCGGCATCAGTTTAATCGTACCGGAGAGTGGTACGCAGAAACCTGCACCCTGATAGATGAGGACGTCGCGGATTGGGAAGATATAACCCTTCGGACGACCTTTCAACGTCGGATCGTGTGACAGGGAGAGATGAGTTTTGACCATGCAGGTTCCAAGTTTGGAGAGAACTGGGTCATTGTCGATCATCTCAATCTTCTTCAAAGCTTCATCGGTGAAGGAAGCACCGTCAGCACCATAAACTTCGGTCGCCAGCAGTTCGATCCGTTTTTTCAGAGGAGTTGAATCTTCATAGAGGAACTTGAAGTTGTCGGTCGGCTCTTCACAGGCTGCGATGACGGCATCACAAAGTTCTTTAGCGCCTTCACCACCAAACTGCCAGTGACGGGAAACTGCGCAACGGGCTCCAACGGCTTCGCACTCTTGCTTAATCATAGCGATTTCGGCTTCGGTGTCGGTGTAGAAACTGTTGATGCAGACAACCGGAGCGATACCGGCTTTTTTGACCGTTTCAATATGGGCGATAACGTTACAGCAACCGGCCTTGACCAGATCAACGTTTTCTTCGGTGTACTCTTTAGCCAGAGGACGACCAGGAACAACTGCCGGGCCGCCGCCATGCATCTTCAGAGCGCGGACGGTGGCAACGATAACCGAACAGTTCGGAGTCAGGCCGGAGAAACGGCACTTTAAGTTCCAGAATTTTTCAAAACCGATGTCAGCGCCGAAGCCGGACTCGGTGACGACGTAGTCGGAGAGTTTGAGGCCGATACGGTCAGCAATGATTGAAGACTGACCGATAGCGATATTGGCGAAAGGTCCGGCGTGAACAATAACCGGCTGTCCTTCAACAGTCTGTAAAAGGTTGGGATTCAAGGCTTTGACCATCCAGGCGGTCATGGCGCCGGCGACATCAAGATCTTCGGTTGTAACCGCTTTTCCCTCTTTGCTGTAGGCGACGATGATCTTGCCCATGCGCTCACGCATATCGGCAAGATCTTTAGCCACTGCCAGAATAGCCATGATTTCCGAGGAGACCGCAATCGCGAAGCCCGATTCCATAAGCATACCGTCAAGGCGTTCGCCATGGCCGATAGTGATGTTACGCAGAGCTTGGGCACAGAAGTCGATAATCCACTTTACTTCAACCCGATTGGGGTCGATATCAAGGCGTTTCAGACCTTTTTTCTCAAGGAAAGCATCGTTGTTGTTCTGCTCATGCTGCATGCGAGAGGTCAAAGCGACCATCATCAGGTTGTGGGCATTCATGATGTTATCGATATCACCGGTCAGACCGAGAGAGAACGGAGTCAAAGGGATCGTCTGGGCTATACCACCACCAGCAGCGGAACCTTTAACATTGAAGGTCGGGCCGCCGGAAGGCTGACGAATAGCGCCGACAACACTTTTGCCCATCAGACCCAAGCCTTGAACCAGACCCATGCTGGTTGTCGTTTTACCTTCGCCGAGCGGAGTCGGAGTGATCGCAGTGACGTTGACATATTTACCGTCAGGCTTATCTTTGAGTCGGTCGAGAACTTTCATGTAGTCGATTTTGGCAACATATTTGCCCATCGGAATCAACTCTTCACCAACCAGCCCAAGTTCATCGGCGATCTCAGTGATCGGTTTCATCAGTTTCTCTTCGGCCAGTGCGGCGATCTCCCAGTCAGCTAGTTCCGGGGCGTTAAATACGCTGAAATCTAATCCCATTTTTTGTTCCTCCTAAAGGAAATTGAGTTTTCCCGGC
>JAYEGS010000086.1:0-19746 GCA_034659215.1 Pseudomonadota bacterium
TTCCCGTGGAATTAAGTAAGGTGTCCCCGGAATAGCCGGAATAGCCCGAATAGCCGGAATAAGCCTTCCCGAACCATCAGACAACTCCTCGACTAAAAAATATTCCAGAAGAGTGACTGAAGACAATGACGACACCTGTCCGATAATCCAGACAACCTTGTCCGAATTATCGGACAGGTGTCAAAAACCTCTTTCGCAAACCTCCAACAAGATCTCTCCCCACCCTCTCATTCAAAAAAATCAACTTTATTTTCAAGTACTTAAAATACAACATACAAATATGCAATTGACAGCCCCACAATTGGCATCACTTTTGCGGTAACTATCTAGCGCCCACTCAAAAACTGCCAAAAACTTGTGGGAGCAGGAAAACAAATTCGACTTAAAATTTTTGTTTCAGAAATATAACTATAAATTTAAGGAGAAACAAGATGACTATCGGAAAAAAAATCGCCTCTGGTATCGCTTCAGTCCTATTCCTTATGACCATCATTGCAATCTGGTCTATCCTCGGGATCAGCGGCATCGTTGATAACGCCGCGGAGGTTATTTACGGTAACCAGTTGCGCGGTGAGATCGCCCAGAAAGAGGTTGATCATCTCAACTGGGCCAATAAAGTTACCGAACTGCTGACCGATGACCTGGTCACCACGCTTGATGTCCAGACCGACCCGGCTCAGTGCGCCTTCGGCAAATGGCTTTTGAGTGATGCCCGGCGCGAAGCTGAAAAAAAGATACCGGAGCTTAAAGCGATTTTTGCCAAGATTGACGCCCCTCACCGGCGCCTGCATGAATCGGCCGCAGACATCAGCAAAGTTTTTAATCAGGCCGACCTCGCCCTGCCCGGTTTTCTCGTGGCCATTGAGCGTGACCACTTGGCCTGGCTGGGGAAAATCTACGACATGATGCTTAACAACCGTGAGATTATAGAGCTGATTACCGACCCCCGACAATGCGCCTTCGGCAAATTCCTCTATAGTGACAAAGCCAAAAAACTGGCCCAATCCGACTCGAAGATGGCCCGCATGATTGACGAAATCATCCCGCCCCACGCCAAACTCCATGAATCGGCCAAGGGCATCCTTGAAGCTTGGGCTGTACGTCATCCAGGCCTGCGCAACCTTTTACGAGCCCGCCTTGATGACCACCGGGTTTGGGGTGAACATGTCGCCAGTGCAATTATCGGCCGGAAAAAGAGTCTCCAAGTAGAGATAGATTCAAGCAAATGTGCTCTCGGTCTCTTTTTGAGCAGCCCTCAGGCAAGTCAATATGCCCAAACGTTCCCCGCTTTTGCCAGCTTCATCACCAAAATTGCCACCCCTCACAAAACCTTACACCGTACCGCAATTTTCATCAAGGACGCCCTCAAAAAAGGAGATTTCGCCAAGGCTGGAAAAATCTATAACGAACAAACCATCCCTGCCCTCAACCAATGTGAAACACTCATCACCAACATAATCGCCGCCGAAACTGTGATTTGCAACCAGCAACAAGCGGCTTTCAAAATCTTCAATGAAGAGACCCTGCCCGCAATTCATAAAGCTCAAGAAATAATTAAAATCATGCAAGATCGGGCGAAAAAAATGGTTGAGGGCTTCCAGCAGGCCAACCAGATTTTTGCTGAAACCACCAAACCCTCCCTGGCCCAGACCAGGAAGTTCCTGCACCAGATTACAACTGCCGTGGGCAGCAATGTCATGACTGATGAAGTGATGCTGGCGGCCGCCCAGAAAACCAAGATGGCGGTCATAATTTTAAGTGTTATCGCGGCTATTATCGGTATCTTTTTAGCCTATTTCATCAGCAACGGCATCGCCAAGAGCCTGACCCGGGTAATTGACGCACTGGCTGAAGGCTCGCACCAGGTCGCTGCGGCGGCCGGTCAAGTCTCGTCAGCCAGCCAGTCGCTGGCTGAAGGGTCGTCTGAGCAGGCGGCATCCCTAGAAGAGACCTCCTCATCAGTTGAAGAGTTGGCCTCAATGACCAAGCAAAACGCCGACAACTCAGATCAGGCCGACCGCCTGACCAAAGACACAGTCGGCGCAATCGGCAAGGCTTCAACCTCAATTACGACTTTAAGTAATGCCACTGAAGAGATCTATACAGCGAGCCAGGAAACTCAAAAAATCATCAAAAGTATTGATGAGATCGCCTTTCAGACCAACCTGCTAGCCTTGAATGCGGCCGTTGAAGCCGCCCGGGCCGGTGAAGCCGGAGCCGGTTTTGCCGTGGTTGCCGACGAGGTCCGAAACCTCGCCGCCCGCAGTGCTGAAGCCGCCAAATCAACGGCTGAACTGATCGGTTCAACCGTCGACAAAGTCAGTGCCAGCCGCGAGGTTGCAGCTGAATCATTAACCGTAGTCTCCGAGGTTATCGAAAAAAGTGGCAAAGTGGGTGAATTGATCGGTGAGGTCACAGCCGCATCCCAGGAGCAATCCAACGGCGTCGGTCAGATCAATATCGCAATCTCCGAGATGGATAAAGTGACCCAGCAAAACGCCGCCAATGCTGAAGAGTCAGCTGCAGCCGCCGAAGAGCTTAACGCCCAGGCCGAACAGATGAATGAATTTGTCGGCGACCTGACCGCCATGGTCACCGGCAAAAGATCTTCCGGAACAACCACAATGACCCACAGGCCAACAAGGCAACTCGCCGCCCCGAAAGCTCAGTCAAAGGCCAAAAAAGACACTTCACCAGCCGCCGCAGTCATCCCCTTTGACGACGATGAGAGCAGCGATGATTTTGAGGGCTTCTAACCTCGAAGAAGGTCTGGAAAGGGCTGAAAGTCTTCGACTTAAGGGAAGGCTTTCGGCTAAACTTTTTAAAAGCATGACCACGAAATACACGTCTATCTTGTGGTCTTTAAGGAGGTTTCACCATGGCACAAGCAGCAACCCAAAATAATTTTGGCGACGGTGGTCCGCAGAAGTTTTTGACTTTTTCCCTGGCCAATGAAGAATATGGCATTAACATTATGAAGATCAAGGAAATTATCGGCATGATGCCGGTCACGGTGTTGCCGCAAACCCCGGAGTACGTTAAAGGGGTGATCAATCTACGCGGCAAAGTGATTCCGATTATCGATTTGCGCTGCAAATTTGGTCTCGAACAGGTCGAACCGACTGAGCGCACCTGCATTATCGTTATCGAAGCTGAAAATGACGAGCAGATGCAAACCCTGGTCGGCCTCATCATTGATGGCGTCTCCGAAGTTATTAATCTTAAAGGAGACGAGGTCGAACCGGCTCCGAACATGCAAAACGACCTTCAGGAACAGCTCATCCTCGGCTTAGCCAAATGCGAAAATGGGGTCAAAATTCTGCTTGATATAGACAGAGTCATCAACCATGACGAATTGGCTGGAGTAGGAAAAGAGGCATAGCCCCCCCAAAAAAAAGAAGGCACTAAATAGGGATAATGATTATGACGAGTCAAACGGAAACCAATAACCCGGACGCCGAGTATCTATTTGCCACCTTTTTTCTCAATGAGCTGGAGTTCGCCATTGACGTAAACTTTGTTCAAGATGCCATCCCCAGTCCGCCACAGATTATAGCTCTGCCTTCAACTCCTGAATACCTCACCGGGATTATCGATTTGCGCGACAATATTGTCCCGATTATCGACACCCGAAAACGCTTCAAGATGGCCGCCAACCCCAAGGCCAACGGTGGCGACCATATCGCTATCACCCGTTGCCAAGATCGATATATGGGTTTGACTTTTGACGCCATCAGCGAGGTTGTCAGAGTGAAAAACAGGTTCATGGAACCTCTGGCTCCGGAATTTCAAAATGAAGGCGACCTACTGGCTGGAATCATCAAACTTGACGACGGCAAACGACTCATTCAGATCATCAACCCAAACTACCTCTTTGACTATAAAGAGTTGCCGGTACAACTGCAAAGAATCACCCAACCGGAAGAGAGCCGAGCATCGCTCTCTTCCAGGCGCCAGACCGTCGCGTTCCAGGTTGGCGGACAAGCCTTTGGCATTGACGTTAGATTTGTCAGAGAGATCATAAAAACCCCTGAAATCAACCAGAAGATACTGGTCGAAGAGTACATCTTAGGAGCAATATCATTGCGCGAAGAACTTATCTCGATCATCGACCTGCGCCGCTTTCTAACCGGTGTCGTCAATGAGCCGACCTTGGATGATAGTCGAATTATCATTCTCAAAATAGAGGATTTCTCTTTTGGTATTCTGGTCGATGCTATCTTAGAGGTTATCACTTTTACGAAAGAAGATCTGCAAGAGATGCCGGGCTGGTCCGGCAACCGGCATGAAGGAGGTTTTAGCGGCGTGCTCGAAAGACCGAACTACAGCCTGGTTCTGCTTGCAGCCGAAACCCTCTTTGCCCAAGCGCTTAAACGAATTGCAGAACACGTAAATCTGCATGACGAAAACTATTCGGCTACAAACGGTCGCGAAACCAGAGAGCTGGAAGAGCAGAAAAAGGAGGCCCCACCGGTCACCTTTATAACTTTTGCTCTTGACGAGGTCTATGGCGTCGAAATCACCAACATTCGAGAGATAGTGCGCTACCAGGACAATATTCGCCAACTTCCCGGTCAAGTCGATTACATTGAAGGGATTTTAAACCTGCGCTCCGAGGTAATTCCCGTCATCAATCTGCGCCGTTATTTCAACAAGCCCACAGGCAACGACCATGAAACCATGATCATGATCTTCACTTTCGCAGAGAAGCAGATCGGCATCCTCATCGACCACCTGCTGGAGATCAGAACGTTGTCTCTGCAAAAACAAGATGATGTCCCGCACTTGCTGGCCCAAGAACAGACCTCGTATAGCCGAGGCCTGGTAGAACGGATCATCGAGATTGAAAACCGGGAGGGAGAACATACCCCAACCATGATCCTCGACATCTCCCGGTTCTACCAGAAAATGGACGGCAGGAGTTCAGATTCAGAAGAGGTTGAACCCGAGACAGAAACCCAAGATTTAACTATATAATTTTTAATTTCTACCAATAAGGAGATAAAAAATGGCAACATCTGAAAACACAACGGCTGCAACATCATCCTTTATTAACCTGATCAGTGATCCCAGCTTCGTGGTTGATGAAAATCTCACGATAGTAGATGCCAACCAAAACTTTTTTGACACTTTTGGTATGTCGGCCAAAGCTATAATCGGCAAAAAAGTCTGCGAAGAGGTCTGTGGCAACCCCCTTTGCGGAACCAAGGATTGCCCGGTCACCAAAGCCAAGCGCATCCGCAAGGCCAGCAACTTTGATACAATTTACAAACATGATGAGACTTTTACCCACTATAAATCTACCGCTACACCTTTAAACGGCTCCGATTCCAGCGGCACAATCGTAAACCTCCAGGACATTACCGACAAAAAAGAGACTGAAGCCAAGCTTAGACAGATGGAGACCGATCTTAATGTTATCCCGACACCGATCATGGAGATTGACAAAAATTTCAATGTAACCTTTATGAATCCGGCCGGAGCCGCCGTCGCCGGCCTGACCCCGGACGAAGTCATCGGCATGAAATGTTACGATCTCTTCAAAACACCGCATTGCAAAACCGAAAAATGCGCTTGCGCCCGAGCTATGAAAACCGACTCGGTAATCTATGAGCAGACAATTGCTCGACCCAAAGAGGGGGTCATCGTCCCAATCAAGTATACCGGAGCTCCGATCAAGGATGCCAAGGGAAATATCAAGGGCGCGCTGGAATATATCCTCGATATCACCGAAGAGGCCAAAAAGAAACAGGAAGCTGATGAAAAAATTGAAAACTTAAATGTCATCCCCACCCCGATCATGTCAATTGACACCGAGTTTAACGTAACCTTCATGAATCCCGCGGGGGCCGCCGTCGCCGGATTAACGCCGGATGAAGCCGTCGGCAAAAAATGTTACGACCTCTTCAAAACGCCGCATTGCCAAACCGAAAAATGTGCCTGCGCTCGGGCCATGAAAACTGACTCGGTAATCTATGAACAAACCATCGCCAGGCCCAAAGAGGGCGTCATTATCCCGATCAAATACACCGGAGCCCCGATCAAAGACGCCAAGGGGAATATCAAAGGCGCCCTGGAGTATATCCTCGACATCACTGAAGAAGCCAAAAAGAGCCAGGAAGCCGATGAAAAAATTGAAAATTTAAATGTTATACCAACGCCGATCATGTCAATCGATACCGAATTCAACGTTACGTTCATGAATCCGGCCGGAGCTGCAGTCGCCGGGTTAACACCGGATGAAGCAGTCGGCAAAAAATGTTACGACCTCTTCAAAACGCCGCATTGTCAAACCGAAAAATGCGCTTGCGCCCGAGCCATGAAAACCGACTCAGTAATCTATGAACAGACCATTGCCCGACCCAAAGAGGGGGTCATCGTCCCGATCAAGTACACCGGGGCTCCGATCAAGGATGCCAAAGGCAATATCAAAGGAGCCTTAGAGTATATCCTCGACATCACCGAGGAGGCCAAACAGAAACAGGACGCCGATGAAAAAATTGAAAACCTCAATACGATTCCAACCCCGATCATGTCGATCGACACCGAATTCAATATCACGTTCATGAATCCGGCTGGAGCCGCCGTCGTAGATTCAACGCCGGACGAACTGATCGGCAAAAAATGTTACGACCTCTTCAAAACGCCGCATTGTCAAACCGAAAAATGCGCCTGTGCACGAGCCATGAAAACCGACTCGGTAATCTATGAACAAACCATCGCCCGACCCAAAGAGGGGGTTATTGTTCCAATCAAATATACCGGTTCCCCAATCAAGGACGCCAAAGGCAATATCAAAGGCGCCCTGGAGTATATCCTTGACATCACTGAAGAAGCCAAACAGAAACAGGACGCCGATGAAAAAATTGAAAACCTCAATACGATTCCAACCCCAATCATCTCTATCGACAACAACTTTAATATCACGTTCACAAACCCCGCCGCCGCCGCCATTGCCGGTCTGGCACCGGATGAAACCATCGGTAAAAAATGTTTTCACCTCTTTAAGACCGAACATTGTCAGACCGAAAAATGCGCCTGTGCCCAGGCTATGCGCAGCGACAGCGTCGTCAATGAGCTGACCGTAGCCAAACCAAACGGCAAAGAGATCCCAATCAAATATACCGGAGCCCCAATCAAGGACGCCAAAGGGAACATCAAAGGAGCGCTTGAGTACATGGTCGATATCAGTGCGGAGGTCGAAGTTGAAAAGTTGATTTCGGCCTCCTGTCAGGATGTCGGGGAGCTGGTTCAAGAATCAACTTCCAGCATGCAACAGGCCAACGCCAATATCGACGACATGAACCAGCTTATTAATGAGGGAGTCAAGTTACTCGACAACTCAATGGGTCAGGTTCGTAACATGGTCGACAACTCCGGCGAAATGTTGAATCTCTCCCGCGAAGCCAATGATTTGGCCTTGAACCTCACAAAAGAGGCGGAAACCGGCAAGCAGGCGGGCAACGAGGCCGGTAAAAAACTTGATGAGATAAACCTCAGCATGCAGACCAACAATGAGATGGTGGCCGGTCTCGTCAACCAACTTGAAAAAATCTCCGGCTTTGTTGATATCATCAAAGAGATCGCTTCACAAACCAACCTTTTAGCCTTTAACGCCGCGATTGAAGCAGCCCGGGCCGGTGATGCCGGTCGTGGTTTTGCCGTAGTCTCCGACGAGATCAGAAAGCTGGCTGAAAACAGCTCAAAATCAGCAATCGACATCTCCAACATTGTCAAAAATGTTGAAAAAGAGTCGCGCCAGACGGTATCGGCCATGCAGGAAGGGATGGTCATGCTCAAAGATGGAAGCAGCGTCATCAATAAGTCTTTAGAGTCGATGGAGACGATCTCGGAAGGAATTGTCACCATTTCTACTTCCGTCGACAATTTGAGTACCAAGGCCGACGGTTTGAGTAAGGATGGCCAGGAGGTTATGGAACAGATTGAAAATGTTGCGGAATCATCAAAAGATAACCAGAAATCCACCGCCATCGTCAACCAGACCATTGGTGACACCGTAAAAGCCTTGAACCGACTTAGTGAATCCAGTGAATCACTGCAAGAAGCGGTCGCCAATCTTTAAAAGGCCGGACAGGTGGTGGACTGAGCCACCACCTGTTTTTCGCTCCATTTCGTAATTTAACAAGGAACCATTACGGATTTATGAATATTTTAACTGATAAAATTTTTACGCGTAGACTGCTCTTGCGGAAAACTGCAGAGGCCGATCTGCCGTTGCTCGTGGAGTGGAGCAATTGCGTTGAGATATACGGCGACTTCCTGACTCCGGAACAGATGACCATCGAAGAGGGAAAACGTAATTTTGCCGCCGGACTTTTCTGGAACGGACAAAGCCGGACATTTATTATAGAGCTCCAACATGAAGGGATACCAATCGGCACGATCCACTATTGGCTCCGTTCTGAAAACCGAGAGGTTGCCATTGTTGCTTTAAAAATAGCCCGGCTTGATCTGCGCAATCAGGGCTATGGCACGGAAGCACAAAAATTTCTGATCATGCACCTTTTTGAGAAGATGATGCTCAAGGCGATTGAGATGTATACCGACATTGACAACCTCTCCCAGCAGCGCTGCCTCAAGAAATTGGGTTTTAAACTGGTCGACTCACTTCAATATGAAGATCAACAAATCAACCGAACCGGACACCTCTTCCGACTGACCCTGGAAGATTATAAGCAGGTTCCACTATATAAATTTCATTATGAATAAAAAAACCGGCATCATTAAAGACCTGCGCCTTTTTAATCATCGAATCACGCAGGCTTCACCGGAAAATCCGGGAAGGCTCAAGAACCTTTACCTGACCCTGGCCAACCCGGCATACGGTGACAAACTGGCCAGTTTTCCTTCACGGGAAGCCGGTAGCCGGGAGGTTGAGAGAATTCACTCAAAATTTTACCTTGACCAGATCAGGGCTCATGCCCTGGCCACAGATCCTTTCTCCTATGACCGCGACACCTATCTGATGGATGAAAGCATCTACACCGCCCATCTTGCAGCCGGCGGCTGCCTGGAGCTGGCGGATCGGATTATGAACGACGAGATCAAGAATGGCTTTGCTTTGGTACGCCCACCGGGCCACCACGCTGAACCAGGTCGCGGAATGGGCTTTTGCATCTTCAACAATATCGCGATAACGGCAGCCTACCTCCAGAAGACCTACGGCCTTAACCGAATCCTTATTTTTGACTTTGACGTCCACCACGGCAACGGCACCCAAGAGATTTTTTACGACAGCAACCAGGTACTGACAGTCTCCATGCACCAACATAACCTCTTCCCTTTTACCGGTAAAATTGATGAGTTGGGTAAAGATAATGGCGTCGGCTACAATCTCAACCTGCCCCTCTTTTCCCAATTTGGCGACCCTGAATACACCTACTTGACTGGCAAGGTTATGAGCAGCATAACTGAGCAATTTATGCCCCAGATAATTCTTGTTTCAGCCGGTTTTGACGCCCACATTGATGAATCTATCAGTGACACGACATTAAGTACCAAGTGGTTCGGCTCAGTCGCGACCTTGTTCAAAAAACTGGCTTACGACACTTGTGACGAACGCCTGCTGTTCATCCTTGAAGGCGGTTACAACCCGATCTCTCTTGAGGCATCGGTACTGGCGGTTCTTGATTCACTTTTAGAGCCCAAAATCTCGGTCGTCGGCATCCCCGAATCCGAAAGAGCCCAACGGCTGCTTGAAAATCACCCACTCCACAAATTCTGGTCTCTGTCTTAAAATGAAACAAAACAAACAATCTACGCTTGACAAATTTTCCCTCAACTCAATTTTGGAGGAGTGCCGCCAATGCGGCACCTGCTGCAAAAAATATCGAAAAATCCTGCTCCAAGCAGATGAAGTTGACTTTATAAAGAAAATGGGCGGTTATGTCGGGGTCGACGTTCATTTAAATGACCTACGCACTAAAAGCATGGATGAACTGGTTGAGGAAGCCAAAGATACGGGTAAGGTCTACATGATTCACCCGGATGACCAAGGCTGTGTTTTCCTCGAAAAACGCAACGGGAAATATCGCTGCAAAATCTACCACTACCGCCCGCGCACCTGCCGAACCTTCAAGTGCACGATGGCCGACAACAGCTTTCAAAACCTTTTCGAAGAAAACGCCATCTGCCTGCTCGGTATGGATCAGTTTGGCATGAAACTGAAATAATTTGTTATATCTCTATCTTTATGGAGAGGGTTATGTGTGATAATAAAAAAAATAGTTCCCCGAAACCAAGCTACGAAGAGCTGCGCCAACGGGCGAACAAGGCTGAAGAAGCCTGCACCAAAATTCAACACCGACTTGATGAATCACAACGAATTGCCCATCTCGGCAGCTGGGAGTGGGATATTGAGAGCAAACACCTCTCGTGGTCAAAAGAGACCTATCGCATCTTCGGCCTGAAGCCCGGCCCGAAAGACCAGAATAATTACGTCTCTTACATTAAAACTTTGCACCCTGAAGATAAAGACATGATGAGAAAAGCCGTCAAGGATGCTCTCGAACACCAAACCCTCTACTCGCTTGACTACCGGATAATCCGAGCTGACAACCAGAAAGAGAGAATTCTCCATGCCCATGCTAAAACTATCCGCGACCCCTCAAGCAAACAACCTCTGAAAATGATCGGCACGATTCAGGATGTCACGGCACGACGACAGAGTCTACAGAAAATGGAACTTTTACAAAGCGCGGTTGACCACGCCTCGGAAACCATCGTCATCACCGATCATCAAGCCAACATTATCTATACAAACCCGGCTTTCACCTCGATTACCGGCTACAGCCAAGCAGAAGCCGTAGGACAAAACCCCCGTATCCTGCAGAGCGGCCAGACCAAACCCGAGGTCTTCTCTGAGATGTGGCAGACTCTGGTTGCTAAAAAAAACTGGCGCGGCCAGTTTCTTAATCAGAAAAAAGATGGCTCTCTCTATGAAGAGGAGGTCTCGATCTCACCCCTGCTCGACCATGAAAAAAGGATTACCCACTATATCGCGGTAAAGCGTGATATCAGCGAAGAGGCCTACCTGCGCCGCCAACTGCAACAGGCCCAAAAGATGGAAGCGATCGGCACTCTGGCCGGCGGTATCGCCCATGATTTCAATAACATTTTAACGATTCTGGTCGGCAACCTTGAACTCGCCATGATGTTTGAACTGGATGAAAATCATCCCGCCCAGAAAGGGCTCGGCAAAGCCTTGGCCGCAGGTCAGCGGGCCAAGGAACTGGTCGGCCAGATCCTCACATTCAGCCGCCGACAGGGAGATGATTTCCAACCTCTAAAAACCACACCGATCATCAAGGAAGCAATCAAACTGATCAACAACTCTCTGCCCTCAACCATAAAACTGGAATCTACCATAAAAGCCAAAAATGATCTCATCATGGCGGCCCCCGGCCCCATCCACCAGATTCTGATTAACCTTTGCAGCAATTCCGCCTATGCTATGCGTGATCAAGGCGGCCAACTTAGCATTGAGGTCGAAAATCTGCAACTGGATGAGAACACGACCCACAAACATGACAATCTTAAAGCCGGCAATTATCTGCTTTTAAGGGTTCACGATACAGGGCCCGGCATTCCGCCGGAGATCTCCGGCAAAGTTTTTGAGCCCTACTTTACAACCAAATCCGTGGGTCAAGGCTCGGGTCTCGGACTCGCCACAATCCACGGTATTGTCAAAGAACTGAAAGGTGAAATCTCTTTAAACAGTGAAGTTGGTCACGGCTGCACGTTCACGGTGCTGCTGCCGACCCTTGATTATCACGAAACCATGACAAACTCTTTGTCGAATTTCAACAAACTGCCGACCGGCAGCGAACAACTCCTTCTGGTTGACGACGAAAAAGAGATTGTCGAACTTAACCAAAACGCCCTGGAAAAACTCGGCTACCGGGTTTCAACCTGTAACAACGGAGCCACTGCCCTGAAAATGATCGAGCACAACCCGAAACAGTTTGACCTGATCTTGACTGACATGACTATGCCGAAAATGACCGGGGCCAAAATGGCACAGGCCATCCTCAAACTCAACCCCGAAATGCCGATCATCCTGGGTACCGGCCACAGTGACACAATCAACCGTAAAGAAGCCCTGGCTCTGGGCATCAAAGAGTTCTACAATAAACCTTTAAGCACCGATCACCTGCTCCGCCTGGTACGCAAAGTGCTAGATGAAAACTTGAGTAAAACCTAACGCCACAGATCCGGAGAGGGAAAAATGAAAATTGTAAAAGTTTCATTTTTTAGAGCCAAAGGCTTTTATTTTAGGTTAAACTTAATCTTCATGTTTTTCCTGGCCCTGACCATCAACAACCCTTCGTTTGCTCAAAAACCACTGCTGCTTGGGGTTCAGCCCTTCCTGCCCTATGAAAAGATTGAAGAAAATTTTGCCCCTTTAGCCGCATATTTAAGTAGCGAACTAGATCGTCCGGTAGTCGTGCGGGTGGGTGGCAGCTATCAGGACCATATTGATACTATTGGCCGGAACCAGCTTGATATTGCCTATATCGGTTCGGCACCATATGTTGCAATGGTAAAAAAATATGGCCGCAAACCACTCATCGTCTGTCTGGAAACCGATGGTTCAGCTTTTTTCAAAGGGATGATTATCGCCCGAGATGACCATCCGGCTGAAAGCCTGGCTGATTTGGGAGAGGGTGATTTTGCCTTCGTCAATCCGCATTCAACCATGGGCTACCTCGTTCCCAAGGTGATGCTCCAACAGGATAACCCACTTTTTTTAGCCAACCATCGCTACCGGTTTTTAAAAAACCATGACAATGTCGCTCTGGGTGTTTTAGCCGGTGATTTTGAGGCGGGTGCCGTAAAAGAGGGCGTCTATCAAAGATTTAAATCTCGTGGCTTGAAAATACTGGCAACAACCCCGGCCATTGCCGAACATCTTTTTATTGTCCGCAGCACCCTTGCAGACTCTACAATTAACCAGCTTCGCGCAGCCATGCTGAAACTTAACCAGGATCAAACCAGGCAAAACGTGCTCAAATCGATCAAAACCTCCATTACCGGTTTTTCTTTAGTCCAAGATGATGCTTATAACTCCTTGCGAAAGATACTCGAACAGGCGGCAGAAAAATAGAGGATTAAATGAAAAAAGTCATACTTCCCCATAAAGGGGCAAAATATTGGCTCATCCTGCTCTTGATTATTATCGTACAGATCATCTTTGCCTGGAATACGGTTAAAAATGATCAAACAAGCAGAATTAAAGAGATAGAAAACCGGGCTCAAAAACAGATCCAGTATCTTCAGGTCGTGATCCGGGGAATATTACAGAACGGAGAGTATGCTTCAGCCGATATCTTCGTTCAACAATGGAGCAAATTCAGAAGTGATCGTATTGTCGAAATCAACCTTACTACCGCCAATGGTTTTTCTTTAAGTAAATATCAATCTAAATTGAATCCGGCTCATCTCTTTACCCTATCCACACCTATACCATACTCCTATAAAAATACCGCCAGCCTGCAGTTGACGGTTAATCTGGATTCAGCCTTTAAGCACGCTTCGGAATTGGCCTTGACTTTGGCAAGCATTATCTCACTGTTCAGTCTCTTTTTAACAATCACTACCTGGTTCTATATACGCCAGAAAAAATTATCCATTAACTTACAAAATTCCGAAGAAAAATACCGAGCTTTGGCCAATGAAGCCCCAGACCTGCGCTATCGAACAGATAATGAAGGCAAGGTTGTTTTTATTTCTCAATCAATCCATAAGATGACCGGCTATACTGCGGAAGAAGTTATCGGCCTTAAAGTGACTGGGCTTTACGTAAACCCGGATGAGCGGGATCTATTTATAGAGAGACTGCAAAAGGCCGGCTACGTTGATGATTTCATTGTCCAATTAAAACGCAAAGATGGCTCTATCTGGTGGGGTTCCGTAAATACCCGCTTCTATAAAGATCAAAACGGTAACATTCTGGGCGTCGATGGAGTTGTCAGAGATGTTACTGAAAGCAGAAACGCTGAGAAAAAACTACGCGTGAGTGAACAGAAGTTTCGTTCGATGATGGAATCGATGAGTGATCCGGTCTATATCTGTTCAGCTGATTACCGGGTCGAATATATGAACCCGGCCATGATTAAACGATGCGGCCGCAATGCCACGGGAGAGTTCTGTTATCAGGCTCTGCATGATTTTGACCAGCCGTGTCCCTGGTGTCAGAGCAAAAAAGAGTTTCAAGGTAAATATTTTGAGTCGGAAGTCGTCAGCCCCAAAGATAACCATGACTACAACATTTCTCATTCACCGATTGTTAATGAAGACGGTTCAATTTCAAATATGACTATCTATCGTGATGTGACGGAATTAAAAAAACTGGAAGCCCAACTCGTACAGTCTCAGAAAATGGAAGCCATCGGCACGCTGGCCGGAGGGATTGCCCATGATTTTAACAATATTCTCACATCTATTATCGGTTTTTCCGAAATCACCCTGTTTGATCTTCCCGATGGTAGTAAGGCTCAAAAAAATATTACCCAGGTTATTGCCTCGGGAAGACGGGCTGCCGACCTGGTCAAGCAAATCCTCACATTCAGTCGCAAGGAAGCGCAAAACCTGAAAGTCTTTAACCCCCACCCGGTGGTCAAAGAAGCTTTAAAAATGATGCGATCTTCGCTGCCGACAACGATCCAAATTGAAGAAGAGCTTGATCTTGACTGTGGGAAGATCGAGGCCGACCCCACCCAGTTACACCAGGTTGTATTGAACCTCTGTACCAATGCCGCCCAAGCTATGACCGATGAAAAAGGCAGTTTAACGGTTACGTTACTGCGCACCAAGATAACCAGCAAAGAGGTTGAAGCCCTCACCGGAGGAACTAAAAAATCCGCCGGGCCGTTTATTGTTTTATCAGTCAGTGATACCGGTTGCGGTATGGATAAGGCCACAAAAGAGAGGATTTTTGAACCCTATTTTACGACCAAAGAGATTGGCAAAGGGACGGGGTTAGGGCTTGCCGTCATTCATGGTATCGTTGAGAGTTGCAACGGCTTTATCAAGGTCGAAAGTGAACCGAACCGAGGAACAACTTTTCGGGTCTACATACCGACCCTTGAAAGAGAGCTGGTTAAACCTTTGCCCAAAACAAATGAAAACAAACTTCCGCCTGGCGGCACGGAACGGGTTTTGATGGTTGATGACGAAGGTGCCATTCTTAACCTGCATAGAGAAGTTTTACAACGACTTGGCTATCAAGTTACGGCAACAACCGACAGCCGCGAGGCCCTGGCCCTGATCCGCAGTCACCCGGCTCAGTTCGACCTGATTATCTCCGATCAGAGCATGCCTGATCACTCGGGGGCCGAACTGGCTCGAGAAAGCCTGAAAACTAACCCGACAATGCCTTTTATTCTCTGCACCGGTTACAGTTCGGTCTTTTCAGAAAAAGAGGCTTTAGCCATAGGTATAAAAAAATATCTCAAAAAACCGATTGCCATTAAAGAACTCGCCGGGGCGGTCAGACAAGTTTTGGACGAAAAATGATGGCTATTTAGTGACTACTTTCAGCTTGCAGACGGTAGCCCACCCCGATGACTGTGCGAATCAGGGTCGGGTGTTCGGGATCGGCCTCGAGTTTCTGGCGCAGGTGACGAATATGAACATCAATGGTGCGGCTCCAGGAGTAGAGCTGCCGCCGGCCCCAAAGAGCTTTACGAATATCCTCACGGGTCATAACCCGCCCCCGGTTTTCCGCCAAGAGTAACAACAGGCTGAACTCCTTCTTGGTCAGTTCAACCTCCTTTTCAGCAACCCAAACCTGACGTCTTTGACGATCGATTCTGAGACTGCCAAGATTTAAAGAGTCGAGATTTTCCCCGCCGCTTGCGACTTCCCGACGCCGCAGACAGGTCTTAATGCGGGCCTGGAGTTCAAGAAAAGCAAAAGGTTTAACGACATAGTCGTCAGCCCCACACTCTAACCCTAAAACTTTATCCGAAAGCCCGTCCCGGGCGGTCAGCATGATAACCGGAAAATCGAGTTGCTGTTCACGCAAGCGCCGACAAAGCTGGATGCCGTCGATATCCGGCAGGGTTAGATCCAGAATCAGAAGATCGGGCGACCCGCTCTTAATCGCCGCCAGCGCCTCAAGCCCGGTCAAAAAGGTAAGCACCCGAAACCCGGTCAGTTCCAGATTACCTTTAAGAACCGTCAGGATATCCGGGTCATCATCAACTACCATAATCAGATCATTGGTTTTACTCATTAGACCTCCGAACTAAATCGGTAATGTTACCGTAAAAACCGTCTCTATTCCGGGCTGACTGACAACCCGCAACGTCCCGCAGTGGGCTTCAACCAAACCCCGCGCAATGGCCAGGCCAAGGCCACTGCCCGACTGATCACCACTTTTATGACCGTGACGATAACGGGTAAAGATGGCTTCGAGCTCTTTTTCTTCAATCCCTGAACCATGATCAACAACTCTTATCTCGACCACTTTTTCCAACCTGAGAAGCTGGATCTCGACAGCGCTATCAGGCGCGGAAAATTTGACTGCATTATGGAGCAGGTTCATAAAAACCTGATTCAGACGCCGATAGTCACCAAGCACCGTAACCTCAGGCAAAGTTCCCCGGCTTCTAACCGCAACTCGATTATCCTCTCCCGCAGCGGCAAAGAGAATAATAACCTCTTTAAGCAGGGCCGTCAAATCCACCTCCTCAAGATCGAGTTCCACCTGATCCAGATCAATCCGGGCCAAGTCGATAAGGTTATTAACCATCTCGACAAGTCCCTTAATATTGCGTTCAAGCAGGGTCAGATAGACCCGCTGTCCAGGCTCAGTCACAGTTTGCAAAAGATAGTCAACCCCACCACGGATCGTCGTCAACGGTGTTCTCAATTCATGCGAGACAGTTGCCAGAAAGTCGGTTTTTAAGGCATCCTGTTGGCACAGGCTACGATTGGCTTCAAGCAATTCACGATTAACCTTAAGCAGATTTTCTGTTGCCCGGGCAACCTGTTTCTCCATATTTTTGTGCTGATTGCGGATAGTTAAAGTCATCTGCCCGAGACTACGCGCCAGTACGCCGATCTCATCTTTGCGGGAAACCGGCTTGACCATGGTTTCGATATCCCTTTCAAAACCTTTTACCTGACGGTTCAAACGCTTTAGGGGCCGCACCGTCAAAGCATGATTCAAAAGAACAAGCACAATTACCGTCAGCAGGACAATCAGGCCGCCATCAAACAACAGGGAACGATGCAGGGCCACGATTCGAGCTTGGGCTGCGGCGCTGGGAATAATAACACTGAGACAACCTCTGAGCTGGCCGGTATTATAACCTTGATAATGATGGCACTGCAAACATGAAGGTTCTATATAAAGAGCCTTAATAAAACGAAATACCGCCTCACCTTCGAGGGTCTGGAGAAGACTGTATTCATCCTCTTGGCCCAAAGCAAAGATTTCCAGAGCCCGGCGTTCGGTTCCATCCGGAGCATTATCACTATTAATCAAATGGGTACTGGTCAGACGAAAACGATAGAGGCTGCGATCAGCAGCGTACTCCGAGAGCTGGCGGGTAACCATGGCCGGATTGCGCAGTAGAAGTTGCCGGCCATCGACCGTGGCTAAAATCCCGTGACTGAGATAAGGGTTGACCTTGCGTCCGGAACCGGCCTCAACATAGACCCCGCCCTGCTCCGCAAGCCAGCTTCGGGTTAGAAGAACCTGTTCGCTTAAAAGACGAGCCTGCCCTTCAAGCTGATTTAGAATAAAACGCTTTTCGATCTTATAAAGCTTGGTAAAGCTGATCGAGACAACCAGCAGAATCAAGCCAACCACAGCCAATAAATATTTTCCGCCAAGACCTAAACGAATCTGTTTCATTTGTTAACTTTAGCATATTTAACTTCAGATTAACATCTTTAACTGAACCTTTACATAAAACCTGGTTATATAGCTATTGTTAAGGACGGTTAATGTGAGCCTGTTAACCGTAAACTTGATCGTGTTCGGGCTCTAAAAGCTCTAATTGCAAGCAAGAACACGCAACCTATAGAAGAGAGGGAGGTGAAGGGTATGAATGAAAAAGACGGTGGTGGAGAAGTCAGCCGCCGGGATTTTCTCGCCAATGCGGCTATGACCGTGGGCCTGGTTGCCACTCTGGGGACCGCCGGGGTCTACGGAGTCCGCTATCTGGTACCCAAAGCGAAGGTGAAGAAATTCGTCGATGTACTGGTGACCAACCTGAAAGAGTTGACCCCCGGTGTGGCCCGGGAATTTATCGATGCAACCGGCCGCAAAGGAATTTTAGTCAACAATAACGGCAAAGTCAAAGCCTTCTCCAAAATCTGCACCCACTTAGGTTGCGAGGTCGAATGGCAGCAGCTGAAAAAAGAGTTTTACTGCCCCTGCCATGAAGGTTTTTTTGACGCTGACGGCAAAAACATCAAGGGTCCGCCACCACGCCCACTCGATGAGTTTAAGGTGACGGTCAAGGACGACAATATTTATGTCGCCCTGGAAGAGGTGTAGCTTATGGAAGATGTTAAAAAAGATGAAGGCTGGATCGACAAAACCCTGCCGGTTGACTGGGATAAAGTCAAAGAGGAAGCGGTTGGCGAGATTCTGCCCCACCACATGAAACTTTGGTGGTACTGTTTGGGCGGCGTCCCCGCGATCATGTTCATAATCCTGGTAATCACCGGCATGATGCTCGCCTTTCACTATGTTCCCCACCCCGATATGGCCTACGAAAGCGTGGTCAAAATAAGCACCCAGATCCCTTATGGCTGGTGGCTGCGTTCAATCCATCGCTGGAGTGCGGAGATCATGATCGTCACCGTGTCCCTGCACGCAATTCGAGTTTTTGCGACCGGGGCTTACCGTCATCCACGTGAGTTGTGCTGGATGACCGGGGCCATACTCCTGCTCTTGACCTTCGGTTTAGGTTTTACGGGCTACTCCCTGGTCTACACCCAAATGTCCTACTGGGCTATGACCATCGGTACTGGAATTGCTGCCAAGACTCCGATTATCGGCTCTTTTCTCTCCCGTTTCATGCTCGGTGGCGAGGCTATCGGCGATGCCACTTTAAACCGCTTTTTCATTCTCCACGCAGCCATCCTGCCGAGTATCACGTTCCTCATGGTCTTCGTTCACATCGTTCTGATCCGTCTGCATGGCGTAACTGAACATCTGGTCGGCATCCAGCGGGAAGTTATCAAAGGCCTCTCGCGCGGCGATGAATAGGAGTATAACCATGACTAATGAACCACAAGAAGCCCAAGATAATTATCGTTTTTTTCCCGATCATATTCTGACTGAGGTCAATATCGGGCTCTTCCTCTTTTTTCTCTGTTGCGTTCTGGCGATTGTCCTGCCGGTCGAACTCGGGGAAAAAGCCAATCCTTTGATCACGCCGGAACATATCAAACCGGAGTGGTATTTTTATCCGATGTATAAGTGGATCAAGATGACGCCTGAGGTCGTCGGTATCTTCTTCCCGATGCTGGTCATCGGCATCTTTATATGCTGGCCGGTAGTCGATGGTGTTATCGTCAAAAGCACCGGCAATAAAAATATACCGATCATTATCGGCGTTATCGGCATGGTTATCGTAACCACACTGATGATTCTGGAAGCTATACCACATTGATGACAAAGTAAAACATTCATCTGCGTCGTTACACGGCGACCTTCGTCACTGCGGCGTACTTTATGTACGACTCATTCCTCAGGTCTTG
>JAYEGS010000087.1:0-19653 GCA_034659215.1 Pseudomonadota bacterium
TGGATGATCAGCTTAGGCATCGAGAGCGGTGACGCTGAACTTTTAAGCCGCCACCGCCAGAAGGTCGATCTCGATTTCATGACCGAGCAAGTTAAGCTGATCAAAAAGACCGGTATCCGGGTTAAGGGGCTCTTTATGGTCGGCCTGCCGGGCGAAACCACGACCAGCGTCAGACGTTCAATCACCTACTTAAAATCACTGCCGATAGATGAACTCAACGTCGCCAAATTCACACCGTTTCCGGGTTCACCTCTTTATGAAAAGATCCATGATTTCGGGAGATTTAAAGAAGATTGGCAAAAGATGGACTGCATGAGCTTCCAGTTTATCCCCGAAGGTATGACCAATACGGAGCTTGAAGAACTCTTTCTCGAGTTTTATAAAACCCACTTCAAACAACCCCGCATCCTCTTCAACTACGTCGCCATGCTCAAACACTCGCCCGACTCCTGGCTCCGTTTCGCCGCCAACCTGAGCTCTTTCCTAAACTTTGCCCGCCGCAGTGAAAGCCGCATGCTGAAATAAGATTTCCGGCCCGAAAAAAGATATTCCCCCTCATTCTCGTTTCATAGTGATGAGAATAATAACGGACAATACGCCCAGAACCACTGCGCCATAGACCAGAGCCACAAGGCCGAATGCATCAATGGCGAGGCCAGCCCACAACATTCCCAGAGTAAAACCCAAGGTGAAAGCCATCGAAGTAATCGCTTGGAGTCGTGCCTGATAAGACTGTTGCGCCATTTCCTGAATGCGGCTGGTATTCCAGACGGCCTGAGCGAATGCAGCCGCGCCGAGAACCGCCAGCGGCACCATTGCGAAAAAACCGGCCGGGAAACGCGCAAAAAGGGCAAGAGCTATTGCGCTGAGCAAACCCAGAAAAGCATAAAGACGAGTCGGATTATCGCCCGCACTCCGGGCGCCGGCAAAACCCGCCCCAACTAAAGCCCCGAAACTGAACGAGGCCGCCAACATTCCCAAATCAATAATTGAACCACTCTCGATGTGAACAATGGACGCCAGGAGCCCAATCACCGGCCCGACCATCATAATGGTGACAAATGTGAACAGAAGTGGATGCAGAATAAGCGGCTGCCGAGTCAGATAGATAATCCCATCTATGAGATCAGACATCAGCCGTCGCAAATCAAGGGAACCGGATCGACCAGTCGATTGTCGGCTGAGATCTCGCAGGTTCCAAAAGCAGGCTGCGGCAACCAGATACGTGACCGTATTTAGAATGAAAGCCAAGCCCAAGCCCAGAACCCCAAGAAGCACACTGCCGGCACCACTGACAACCACCATGGCGGAGGTTTCGCTCATCGAGTTAATCGAAACGGCCGAACGTACTTCGTTGGTGGGGACGCTCCCGGTCAGGATAACCTTGTAGGCGGGCCGGGAAAACAGGATAACCAGTCCGCGGATAACCGCCCAAACATAGATATGCCAAATGGCGATATTGCCTGCCAGAACCAGAACTGCCACAATAGCAGTGGCAACAGCCCCGATCACTTGCCATATAATAAGCAGGCGACGGCGGTCAACTTGGTCGGCAATAACTCCTCCCAGCGGCAGGAGCAAGAGGGGCAGAGAGCTCAAGACGGTGATCCAGCCAACCGCCATGGCTGAACTGGTCAACGTCGCTACCAACCAGGCCTGAGCAAGCTGTTGCAAGCGATTCCCGGCGTAGGAGCAGTTCATCCCAAACCATAATTGGCGAAATGTTGCCCGCCGCAGGGGGGCCGGAATGGCCGAACTCAAGTAAGTTCGGGCGGTGAGTAAACGACTCTTTTTGCTGGGTTCCGACACTTTTCATCTCGGCCAATTATTTCGTTGCGGCGTAACTACTCAGTGCAAGCAGAAAAGCACCTAATATTGATGAATTTCAGTGAATTACGGGGACATAACCCGGTTCTCCGAAGGAAATCGGGATTGTGTACCCGGAATTTACGGGTTAGCTGAATAGTTACGTTACGGTAACTATTAGTCCTGAATGTCGATCAATGATCGGGCTTCATCGATGAGACCGGCAAAGGAGAGGTTTATCTCACCCCAAAGATCCAGAGTATCCTCTATTGAGTGCCCAAAAATCTGATGAAATACAGGGTGTCGGGTCTCATCAAGTATCACCGCCAGAACCCTTCCCATCTCACCAAAGTTGTAGCGCAAGCTTGCGGCAGCTGCATAGCCCAACCGTACCTGTCGAGAATCCCCTTGCCAGCCGGCATCACGCAGTCCACCTATGTAGCCGGCAAAAATGATCTCTTCAAGCATCTTTGCCTGAGCCAAATCGACCTCAAAAAAGAACAGATCAGCCTGGATGAGGGGAACAAGTTCCTCACCAATGGCCCCCTGCCCACAAAATGCCCAGTCTATAACTATCGTTTGAACGTCACCGGCCGCCTGCCGCTGAGCGAACAGGTTCCGGCGAAAGGCATCGCGATGACAGAGGGTTTGGGGCAACTGATCGAGGGCCTTGAGAAAGGTGCCGCGTTCTCCCCATAGACGCAAAAGATTGTCACCGACATCGCCCGGCAGCCACCGGCGCACCAGCGGGTGCTTAAGTGAATTTTGCAAAAGGGGCATTGCGGAAGCATTCCGGACAACATATTTTTGCAACCACCCAGAACTCAACCAGGGCCAGGATGGTAACCCGCACCCGGTCAAGTATGCCCCATTAAACCGGCCCAGATGACGGGCGACAACACCGTAGTGCTCCAAAGGCCACTGCGAACCGATGTCATCCGTTATCTCCTCAAGCCAGTTCCAGCAAACCCCATCCGGGAACTCAACCGTAGCAAAACTGCGTGGTGCCGCCAAGTTACCGGGCAGATCATCAAGCCAACCGGATTGATAGGCGTCAACTTCACGTTTGTAGTAGTTCCAGTCGGAGGTATCGATATCATCATTTCCCGGGTAAAAAACTTTGAGAATCAGCGACCAGGGAATCTTTAGACCCTGCTCACTCCCCTGCCCGGCAAACCGATAGATCGCACTCCCGACACCGGCGCCGCCATGCAGTTGCTCATAATCCCAGCAAAGAACTTCAATGGAGTTGCTGTGCAACGCACTCCGCACGAGTGGTGTCAGGATGGCTTGATTGATTGTAGATAGGTGCGATGCCTGGGCTTCAGCTGTCATTTCAACTTTTCCGTCCATCTTTTCACCTCTCCCAAGACATAGCCTTTCTCAATATATGGTGCTTTTTCTACTTACGCTGAATAGTTACTATATAGTTTAATCAGAAAATTATGGATGTCAATACAACTAATAAGAATTTGACATTCGGTGTTAAAGTAATTATATTGTAACTACTTTAACACCGAATGCAGGAGAGGATAAATAATCATGACAACTTTAATCCAAATAGGTAACTCACAGGGAGTTAGAATACCAAAAGCAATTATAAAGCAAGCCCAATTAAATGATAAAGAACTTGCATTTAAGCTTGTTGATGATGGGCTTTTAATTCAACCCTTAAAAAAGCCTCGGCAAGGATGGAAAAAACAGTTTGAAAAAGCTCAATTATTTAGTGATGCAAATGAAATAGACAATGAATGGCTGGATGCCCCTTTAGTTGAAAATGAGGCGTGGGAATGGTAAAACCAACCATCCAGAGGTTTGATATTTGGCTTGTTCAGTTAGATCCCACAAGGGGTTCTGAAATCAAAAAAACCAGGCCATACATTGTCATTTCACCGAATGAAATGTCTCCACTGAAAACCGCGATAATAGCCCCGATGACTTCAAAAGGCTTTTCTTATCCGAGTCGTATACCTTGTACTTTCCAACGAAAAAAAGGATTGGTTTTACTAGATCAAATGCGAGCCGTTGATAAGAATAGATTAATCCAAAAGCTCGGAGTTATTTCTCAACGCACTCAGATAAAGATAGCTAATTGTTTACAAGAATTGTTTGCCTACTGAAATGTCAACAATAGATCCAGAGATCACAAAAAAAATCGATAACAGAGCTCAAAATCAACCGCAACCGTTACGAGTTGCGATTATTATTCCTCTTTACAACCACGCCCCGACCTTGGGAAAAGTGGTCGCTGAGGTTATGCGTTTTGGCGACCTGATAATTGTCGTTGATGACGGCAGCACCGACAATGCCGTTGCCGAGTGTAAAAAGCTCGACCAAACCGTTCACATTATCCGTCACTCCCGCAATCAGGGCAAAGGGGCAGCCATTTTGAGCGGGGCTGAAAAAGCGCGGGAACTTAAGGCCAGCCACATCGTCACGATTGATGCCGACGGCCAGCACTGTGGCGAAGATCTTCCCGAATTTTTCGCAGCTATCAACAAAGATCCCGAAGCTATAACCGTGGGCTGCCGCAAATTTGATGAGACCTATGTCCCCGGCAGTTCCCGCTTTGGTCGCAGTTTCTCTAACTTCTGGTTTCGGGTTCAGACCGGAAACCGTATCGGCGACAGCCAGAGCGGTTTCCGGGCCTACCCCTTAAGCGTTTTAGCCGCCTTCAAATGGCGGGAAAAACGCTACGCCTTCGAAAATGAGATCCTGGTTCGAGCCGCCTGGTCCGGTATCAAAGTAGAAGAGATCGAGATCAAAGTCCACTATCCGGCCCGGCACGAACACATCTCCCATTTTCATCGTCTCTGGGATAACTTGCGTTTAAGCTTTCTTAATACCCGGCTGACGATCCGTTCGATGCTGCCCTGGCCCCATAATCAGCTTGATGGCGAAGGCCGGCCTCCGGCCGAACCGGTCTCGATCTTTCACCCTCTACGCAGTTTACGCCTCCTGCTTAAAGAGAATGCCACTCCGGAACGGTTGGCGGTTGCCGTCGCTCTCGGGGTTTTAGTCGGAGCCCTGCCGTTACTGGGTATGCGAGCCATGATAATCTTAATGATTGCCGGTTACTTCCGCCTCAACAAGGTTGTCGCCCTGGCGGCCGGCAATATCTGTACGCCGCCCTTTGTTCCGGCGTTATGTATTGAGGCTGGTTATTTCATGCGACACGGTTCATTTTTAACCGAGATATCATTTAAAACTTTGGGTTATCAGGCTTTGGAACGTTTTTGGGAATGGGGCTTAGGTTCGCTGATTGTGGGGCCCGCGCTGGCTTTAACGATTGGTTTAACAACCTACATCATCGCCTTAAAGATAAAAAATAATCGTGCTGAAGTCGGTGTGCAGTGACCAATAAAGAAAATATAGACAATGCCAAAACCTGGAGCAGTCGCAGCGTCGGAGCTCCCTGGCAGCACCGTTTTTTCTATTTTTTAATCAGACTGGGCGGCCGCCATATCGCCTACCCTTTTCTTTATCCGGTAGTTCTCTACTATCTTTTTTTTCGTCCCGATCAGCGCCAAAAAAGCCGCTACTATCTTGAACGCCGTTTTCCCGGCCGTCAGGGATTTGCCGCCTGGCGTGACAGTTTTCATATGATCTTGGAGTTAAGCCGTTCGCTGGTTGACCGGGCCCTGGTCGGAATCTGCGGCCCAAAAATTCTGCAGACCGAATTTCCCGAAGGTAAACGCCTGGCCGAGCTTGCGGCCGCCGGAGAAGGTCTGATTATCTTGACTACCCACGTCGGCTGCTGGCAGGCCGCCATGATCTATCTCGCCAAACTGAAACGCCCGGTTCACATGCTGATGCAGCAAGACGAGGGCGATATCGACCGCCACTACTTTGAGCATTCAGGCCGGAAAAACCCCTATCAGACTATCGACCCGACCGGTTTTTTAGGAGGCACACTGGAGATGGTTGCGGCCCTGAAAAAAGGTGATGTCGTCTGCATCATGGGTGATCGCCGCATGGGCGCCCAGGCGAACAGTCTGGCCGTCGATTTTTTAGGCGCCCCGGTACAGTTTCCGGTCGCCGCCTGGAAGTTAGCGGCGGTCACCAACACCCCCCTGGCCGTCCTCTTCCCGCTTAAAACCGGCCCCGACCGCTACCGTATCGATCTGGCCGAAGTTATCCGGGTTCCCCAACAAGATTCACGCCCCTTAGGCCGCTTAGCCCCTTATCTGGCCCGTTACGTGAGCTGCCTGGAAGAACTCTGCGCAAAAGAACCGTACCAGTTTTTCAATTTCTATGATATGTGGAATGAGTGATTTAAAACACAGCTAAACAATAACGTAAAAAAAGGTATTTTAACCATGCATGAAACCAGCCTGCGAGAGCAGTTAAAAAAAATAATAATTGAAGAGTTAAATTTGGAGGATATCGACGCATCCGAGCTTAACGATAATGACCCGCTTTTCGGCGACGAGGGTTTGGGACTTGATTCGCTTGATGCGGTTGAACTGGTCGTCCTCATCCAGAAACATTTCGACGTCGAGATTAAGGATATGGAAGAGGGTCGCGAAGCTTTGGCCTCGATAAGTTCTTTAGCCGACTTCATTGAAACCCGACGCGCCGGTTAGGAAGAAGAGAGCCATGGCCTGCAATCATCAAGATCGTCCGACCCTCACCAACTCCCGTGCCGCCGGCATTCTCCTGCACTTGAGTTCCCTGCCCGGGCCTTGGGGAATTGGTGATATCGGCCCGGAAGCCGAAAGGTTTCTCGGTTTTCTTGAAAAATCAGGTCAGCATTACTGGCAATTTCTACCTCTGGGGCCGACCCTGGCAATTCACGGTCATTCGCCCTACATGAGTACGTCGGCTTTCGCCGGCAACCCTCTTCTGATCAGTCCTGATTATCTTTTACGTGACCAATGGATTAAAGCCGAAGAGCTCACCGGTCACCCGGAATTCTATCAATATCTGGTTGTTTTTGCCGAAGTCGTCGCCTTCAAGGAGGCTCTGTTTGAGAAAGCCTTCAGCAAATTCCTAAGCACAAAACTGCGGCAAAATGACTTTGCTAAATTCTGTGACAACTCCCCCTGGCTTAATGATTATGCCCTCTTTGTCACGCTCGGAGAAAAATTTTCCTCCCTTCCCTGGTACGAATGGCCCGAGAAAATTGCCCGTCGCGATCCTCAAACCCTGATAACCGAAGAGAAAGAACTTGCGGCCAGGATTACATATCACAAATTTGTCCAATTTCTCTTCGCCGAACAGTGGCATGAATTAAAAGAGAAAGCAAATGCCCGACAAATTAGATTGATCGGCGATGTGCCCATCTATGTCGCCTTAGACAGCGCCGATGTCTGGGCTCACCAGGAGTGTTTTCAACTCGATCCCGAAACCTTTAAACCGGAGTACGTCGCCGGTGTCCCGCCCGACTATTTCAGCCCCACCGGCCAAGCCTGGGGCAATCCCCTCTATCGCTGGCAAACGGAAAGCCGGCCCAATGCGGCTGTAGACAAATGGTGGAGACTGCGACTGCAACGCCTGACGGAGCTCGTCGACATTGTCAGAATCGACCACTTCCGCGCCTTTGAGGCCTATTGGCGAATTCCTACAGGAGCCGAAACCGCAGAGGAAGGCGAGTGGATCAAGGGGCCGGGAGAGGCTTTTTTCTCCCGCCTAGACGATGCTCTGCAAAATTTACGCATCATTGCCGAAGACCTGGGAACCATTACCCCGCCGGTGGAAAAATTAAGAAACGATCTCGGCTTTGCCGGTATGAAGGTGTTACAGTTCGCCTTTGACGGACAACCGGACAACCCCTACCTACCCTGGAATTTCACCTCGACTAACTGCGTGGTCTACAGCGGCACTCACGACAACGAAACCACCATCGGCTGGTATCTTGATAAACAGGTTGACAGCAACTGTAAAGAGCGGGCTCGCCGGGCCGCCAACAGTGACGGTCAGGCCATCCATCGTGATTTCATAAAAATGGCCTACGCTTCAATCGCGGCTCTGGCCATCATCCCGATGCAGGATGTCTTAGGCTTCGGCAGCGATTGCCGCATGAACTGGCCCGGCTCCAACGAAAGAAACTGGGCCTGGCGCTGCGCCCCCCGCTTCATCACTGAAGAGATCACAAAAATGCTTTACTCGGAAGCCGCCTTCTACAATCGCATTTCAGAGTGAGGCCTACCCTAACCAGACTCGATTTTCTCAACCAGATGTCAAGGATAAAGATTTGACCCCACCCGCTTTTCGTCGGTTGCTATTATTTGTGTCTATTTGTGTTCATCTGTGGTTAAAAAAGCGACTCACAAATAAGCACAAATATAAAGTACAATTAACGGAGTTACTTTATAATGATCAGATTTTCATTGCAACGTTTGAGTACAATTCCCATTCTGATTATTTTGATTTTAGCTCTCCTCTCAGCACCGGTAATTGCCGAGGCCGGGTTCTGGGATAACGACGATCCGAAAACGCTGACTCTTGACGATGCCGTCGGCACTCTCTGTGAAAGTCTGGCGGATCAGGTCAATTTAAGGCGCGAGCCGGTACTAATCAGCACCAACGATTTTTTTGCTGCGCACAGCGGCCTCAGCCTGCCGTTGGCGGTTCAGTTGCGGGGCAAATTTATTACCGAAATGAAAAAGCAGGGAGCACGCGTGCTGTTGCCGGGATGCAATGAAGATCAATATCTGATTCTTCAGGGAACCTGGCAGAAGGAGGGCGAGTTTCTAGCCTTGGATATAAAAATTATGAAGCTGGTTGCGGCGGGCCCCGAAGCCGTGGCTGCGGCCAGCAGCAAGGTGTTGCTGAAACGAATTGATAAGACGGCCCTGATTGCCGACCTGGATTCATGGGGACGCTATCTGGTGCGAAAACTTGAGAGTAAAGTACGTGATCGCAAACACCAAAGTGTCTATTTGCGAAAATTTCGGCCCAAAGGAGAACTTCTGAGTCAACCGGATCTGGCCCTCTACCTTAACGACTGGATTCGACCGGCCCTGGCTGAAAGTAATCTCTTTCGCATTCTTGACCCGCAACGTGAACTTAAACATCTAAAAGTCGAGCAACTGCGGTCTCGGGGATTGCGGCAAACACGCGGCATCAAACCGGAACTTAAAAGTGAAAATGACCTGACTGCCGACCTTTTACGCTCCGACACCGAACTCTGGGGCAGTGCCTGGCGCAATCGCGATAAACTCGAGATCCGGGCTTCGATTCTCGATGCCGAGGGCCGTCAGGTGACTGCGGCTACAGTCGCAGTTCCAGAGGCCCTGTTCCCGAACTATCTGGTCAACCCGAATGCACCAAAAGAGATTGAAAATGAAGCTATCCCGATGCCCGCCGGCCATATCAGCAAGGGCGGCCTGAAGGTTGAAATCAGTACCAACCGAGGTGACGACCTGCCACGTTACCATCAGGGAGAACAGATTCGTTTCCTGATCCGCATCAACCGGGACGCCTGGATCTATATTTTCTACCTGAATCCGGACAGCTCGGCCATCCTCCTCTACCCACTTGACCGGAAAAACCGACCCGATACCAATTCCAGCCGCCTCCAGGCCAACCGCCTTCTGATTCTGCCCGATGATGGCTGCCCTTACAACTTGAAAGTCAGAGAGCCTTTCGGCAAAGACCAGGTCATGGTCATCGCCAGCGAAAAACGCATTCCCCTGCCCGATCAGAAATCACCACTTTGGCAAAAAGCAAATGAGCTGCTCGACGGCTTACGCAATCAAATGCTGCGAAAAAACTGCGGCTATGCTGAGGCTAAAGTTGAACTGCTCACAAAGTCTCGCTAAAAAAGAGATCTATTGTAACTTCCTGAGGCTTTTGGCTGCATACTTCTTCAGTTTCCGATTTGCGTCGGAGTCCGCCACCTTGCTCAGAGTGGCGGCGTAACGCGACTGTTTGGAAGCGCCCAAAACTTTACAGAACCAGGCCATCACATCAACATGATGCCGATCCTTGCCCTTTTGCTGATAGCCTTTTAAAAGCTCCCGGTTGACAACATCAAGCAAAACTTTGTTAGTGGAATAAGAGCGAATAATCTTTTTCGCCGCATAGCGCTGATCTTTCGTATTGGAAGATTGCAACATCCTGATATATTTTTTAATTTCGGGAGAGTAGACCGGTTTCTTGACCGCCGGAGCTGGAGGCTTTGCGACATGAGCCACTTTAACGGGCTTCGACGACGCTTTTTTTTCGGTTTTCGGCGGACTTTGCACCGGATCCGGTTCTGGAGCTTTTATCGTTTTTGCCGGGGCTGGGGCGACCGCTGAGGCCGAAACCGGGACTGAAGCTGGTGCCGAAACCGAAAATGAATCTCGTTTTTGCGTTTCCGCATCGGGCTGAAAATGAAAACTCCCCATTAAAGAAGAAGATTCCCATGGAGTCTGCCGACCATCGGTATCATTAACCACGCCAATCCGAACCTGCTTGAAAACCTCTTCAATACTCAAATCGGATCGTTCAATATTAGCCAGCAGATGTTTGGTGTAGATCCCGTTACTCCCCTCGCCGTCGGCCGCCACTGAACCCGGGGCCGTAGCAAAAGCTAAGAGGGTGCCCCGGGGCGCATCGACCAGAGCCAGGCCTTTTGAGACGCTGCGAAAACTCCGGGCAAAAGGGTTGTCACGACAGGCATCAAGAACAACAATATTCAGCGGGCAGTGCGAGTCATCCATCTTACCCAGCACCCGGCCTAAATCAAGCGCCTCAAACTCAACATCGGCTTCCGTCTCTAAAACCGCATCGACCGGAATCAGGTAGTTACGGCCCTTAACCTGAATACCGTGCCCGGCATAATAGAAAAGGCCGACGTCGGCCTGGCGCAGTTTACGACCAAAACTATTTATCATCGTCACCATCGCCCGGCGCCCGCCGTTTTCTACCAGATCAACCTCAAAATCGAGACGCCGTAGCAAACGGGCCATCGCTTGAGCATCATTAACCGGATTTTTCAGCTGTGACTTCTCATATTCGCTGTTACCAATCACCACCGCCAACCGCCGTTGTTGGGCATTAGCGGCACTTTTGCTGACCGCCTGAATACCCCGCATACTGCGACTCTGACCGCCGCGTTCCCCCGCCTCTCCTTGGGTATCATCGCCACAAGACGACAAAACCCCAATCCCGGGCAATAACAGAATCAAGATTACCCAAAAGTACCATCTACGGACTCTTTTCATTTTTTTCACCTTTAACCCAGTACTGCCCGGTTTGAACTTTGCTGAGACGAATTCTAGGGATATTGGGTTGTTTTCTGTAACGTCTCGCAAAATTTTGTCGTTTTTCCCAGCGAATGGAGCCAAAAAATTGCGACTGTTTGAACGAGGCACGAGTGAGTTTCGCAATTTTGGCGTAATGAGCGCTGGAAAAACAAAAATTTTGCTTAAGAAGTGGAAGAAAATAACCCGATATCCCGGGTTGCAAGTAGCTAACCAGACAGTACTGACACGTTATGATTAAAACCGGGCAAAAGCCGTCGGGCATTGTTGATAAAAATATTCTCAAGTACCTCTTCAGACAGATCCAGAGCGGCAATTTTCTCGGCATTAGCGGCAACACCAGGTACTCCGGGGAAATCGGTGCCGAAAAGAAAGCGCTGACTCAATTTTGCCAGCTTGGGATAGTAACGCAGCAGGTTCTGCGGCGGCAATCCCGAAAGATCAATATAGACGTTTTCATGCCGCATTACCATAAATTCCGCCTGAGGATACCAAAAATTGCGGCCACCGTGACAGAGAATCAAGCTAAGGGCAGGAAAATCAACCGCCACATCATCAAAATCATAAGGGTCGGCATGCCGCAGCCGGACACCGGGAAAGACCGAGGTGCCGGCATGCAGCATCAGCGGCAGGTTACGCTCCTGACAGATCTCATAAACCGGATAAAGGCGGGGATCATTGACATGATGCTGACAATGAACCCCATGGATTTTTAAGCCCTTAACCCCGAGAGCCAATTGGCGTTCAAATTCAGCCACCGGATCGAGATGAATTTCGGGGTTTAAAGCACCAAAAGGAATATACTGCGGATAGCGCTGACTGACGGCAATCGCCCGCTCAACCGGCATCACTCCGGCGGTGTGCAGAGCGTACTCCGGCAACAAAACCCCGCCGACAACCCCCTCACCCTGAAGAACCTGGTGAAAGGCATCTATATCAAGACAACCATCCTCAGCATATATCTTACCCGAGTAAGGGCCGGTCTCCATCCAAAGTCGCCGAGCCTCTTCCGACCACTCATGGAAATGGCCGACATGAAGATGAAAATCAAAAATTTTCCGCATAGTTTTACCACCAAACAAAATGCTCAATTTAATTTCCAATAGAATCAAAATATACTTTGCCACATTGAAAGGAAAATGGCAACTTCTGACCTTTGAATCCCTTAAACATCAACATTTCAGAAAAAGTTACCTGAAAAAAATTGAAGTAATTACATTTTTAGACTTATGACTTACATCCATGCTTCCACATTTTACATTTTTGCTCCTTCAATTTACATTTATGGCCTTCCCGCAATGCCATAAAAATGAGAAGTTCATGCAAAAAAACAATTTCAACTATCAACACTCCAGCAACAACCACTTGAAATCACAAGGAATAACAAATAATCTAATACACCGGCATCCTTATTGCTGATTTATAAACTGTAAATATTCAACACAACTCACGCTCGAAAAAGGTAAACCACACCGAAAGGGTGGGACACAAAGCCGCTGGCCTAAGTCCCTTAATTTTAAGGGTAGGGATAGGGTAGCAGGGTTGCCGAAAGCCTGGAGGAATATCCTCTAAGGTGTTTGCTTTTTCGAAGCTAAACAATCCTAACTGGAGGATATTCTTATGTCACACTATCTCACCCCGGCCCTGATACGGCCACGTCACGCTAAATTTTTCCTTACCCATCTGACCACCCTCTTACTGCTGATCTTATTTTTTTCAACCTCAGCAATCGCCGACCAGGTAAACTTGGCCTGGGCTCCCAACCCGGAAAGTAATCTGGCGGGCTACAAGCTTTATTACAAAGTCGGGTCGCCGGGAACACCGTATGAAGGATCCGGTCTTGATCAAGGTGATTCCCATATTGTTATTCCCCTGGAAAACCTGACTGATCAAAACAATCCCGAATTTACTCTTAGCGGACTGTCCGCAGGGGAAACCTTCTATTTTGTCGCGACCGCCTATAGCAGCGATGGGGTTGAAAGCCCTTTTTCCAATGAAATCTCTTATCAAACAGCAGAGCCAATAGAACCAATAGAACCAATAGTGCCGACGGAAACTTACACAATTTCAGCCCTGACCCAAGATGGCGGCACCATCTCCCCGAGCGGCAACACTACTTTTGATGCCGGTTCCAGTCAAACCTACACAGCCGTCGCTGCCGACAATTACCATCTTGTCGATCTATTGATTGATGAAATATCTGTCGGCGCCCTTGATAGCTATACGTTTACTTCGCTGGATAGCAATCACACGATTTCGGCGATTTTCGCCCTCGACACCCATACCATCACGGCTTCGGCCGGCACCAATGGGGTGATCAATCCCAGCGGCAGCATCACGGTAGAGCATGGAGCGGAACAAATTTTCACCTTTACGCCCGATGAACATTACCACATTGAAAAAGTTCTGGTAAACAATCAGGTAGTTGACACTTTAACAAGTTACCAGTTCACGGATCTGGCCGAAGACGCAACTATCTCAGCCAGCTTCGCGATTAACACTTACACCGTAGAAGCCTGGGCGGGTGACGCCGGTTCCATATATCCGACCGGCTCGATTGTAGCTAACTACGATGAGACAATCTATTTTGAGATTATGCCGGATAACGGCATGCAAATCAAGGATGTAATTGTTGATGGCAGCTCCATGGGCCCAGTCAGCGAATACAGTTTCAGTAATATCGACACAACCCATACCATAGAAGCGACTTTTGAACCGATCCCCGGAAATCCCCTGGCTAATGCCGGCCCCGATCAAAATGTCGAAGAAGCCACGGAAACGATTCTGAATGGAAGCAACTCCATTGATCTAAACTACGAAATCGTTAGCTACCACTGGGAACAGACCGGTGGCACTCCAGTAGACATTACAACTCCAGATAGCGTCACATCCGGTTTCGTAACCCCGATGCCCGAATCTGAAGGCGAATCCCTGGAATTTTGCCTGACAGTAACCAATAGTGCCGGTAACCAGACAAGCGACTACTGCATTGTCAATGTTGTTCTGGATAATCTTCCGCCGGAGGCTGAAGCCGGTTACGAACAAACTGTTGCCGAAGGAACATTGGTGCAATTGAATGGTGCCGACTCTTTTGATTCCGATGACGGTATCGGCCACTATCAATGGGTACAGGTTGCCGGAAACCAGGTTGAGCTGTCGGATTATACAGCCGCAAGCCCGACCTTTATTGCCCCGACAACCGATTCACCCGCAGGAACAAGTCTCATTTTCCTTCTCACTGTAACCGATTCCGGCGGCCTCAAAGCCTGCGACCGCTGCATTGTTAATGTTTCCTGGAGCAACGAACCGCCCGTGGCTGACGCCGGTTTTGACCGGATGGTTTCCGGTGGCAGCACAGTGCTTCTGGATGGTACCGGCTCTTACGACAATGATGACGGCATCTCTGTGTACCACTGGACTCAAACTCAAGGAGTACCGGTAACATTATCTGATCCCACGGCCATGAAACCTCTCTTCACTGCTCCTGAAGCAGGATCCAACGGAGCTCTCCTGACCTTCAGGTTGACCGTTTCAGACAGCAAAGGACTGCAATCCCAGGCTGAATGTCTGATCGAGATCATACCTGACGCTACTGATACTACAGCTCCTTCTCTTACGATACTGTCACCCAATGTAACTGGTACCTACACAACAAAATATAGCAGTGTCTTTATCCGTGGGGAGGCTTCAGACAATGTCAAAGTTGCGGTTGTAACCTGGTCTAATGACCTTGGCGGCGCAGGAACCGCATACGGCACGGAACAGTGGATCATTGGCCGGGTACGTTTGAAAAAAGGCTATAATACGATTACAATAACCGCCACCGATACGTCCGGCAACAGTACCAGCAACAAAATTGTAGTCTACAGACTGTAAACCTGCATAACCATCCACAAGGTAAAGTACTAGCAGTTCGCTAGCACCAGACCTTAAAACCTGTCAAGGAAAAAAGCAAAAGGGCTGTAGCCGGAAATTCGGCTACAGCCCTTTTAATGTTGGAGATTCGGCGCTTCAGGGGTTTACAACAAATGCACGGCAGTCGCTTTAAACGAGAGGAAAAAACCACTATCGACAACCGGTTCAAGATCAAAAAAAGCGTGGTTGGTAATGACTGCGGTAAAAATAAGAGAGTTTACGGCAAAATCGATCTCGTAGAAGAAACCGTGACTGCGAATGGCTGTGACCTTGCCGGCAAAGGAGTTTTGCAGGCTGGAGACCAGCAGCTCTTTGCTCAAAATCAGATCTTCCGGACGAATGGCGATATAACCTTGCGCCCCAATCGCCTCTCGTCCAAGCTTGATCTCGACCCCGCCGACTCGGGCGATTGCGCCCGAGAATTCAACTTTGAAAAGATTTTTCATACCGACAAAATCAGCGACCATAGTTGAAGTTGGTCGACAAAAAATCTCTTCAATGGTGCCTATCTGTTCAAGCGCTCCCCGGTTCATTACAGCGGCCCGGTGGGCCAGGGAAAGAGCTTCGGAAAAATCGTGGGTCACCATCATAAAAGTGGCACCGCTCGCCTGATGTAAGCTTTTCAGGTGCGCCCTTAAATCCTGACGAAAATTGGGATCAAGCGCCGAAAGAGGTTCGTCGAGTAAAAGAATATCGGGAGTAACGGCCAGAGCCCGAGCCAGGGCCGCGCGCTGCTGTTCACCACCGCTCAAGGTCTCCGGATGGCGCTGCAAAAGATGGTTTAAGTTTAAGCGCTCAACAAGCTCATCAATCGGCGCCGTACCTCTTTTATGGATCTGAAAACGCAAGCCGTAACGGATATTATCAAGCACCGTCAGGTGGGGGAAAAGGGCGTAATCCTGATAGACAATACTGATACCCCGCTTCTCCGGGGCTAAGTTGGTGATCTTGCGATCATCGATGAAAATATCTCCCTCGATAATCGGCACAAGGCCAACCAAGGCTTCTAAAAGCACACTTTTTCCGGCTCCGGTGGGCCCCATCAGGGCAAAAAAATCACCGGTTTCCAGGGTCAGATTGATATTTCGCAGATGAAATGAGCCGAGATCGACCGAGAGATTCTCTATCCTGATGCTCATGCCTGACCCCCGAGACGACTCCCGTTCTCAGGCTTTTTCGCCCCGCTGCCGACCAGACGTAGTGAGAGGAAAAGCAAGAGACAGACAACAATCAACCAGACCGCAACCGGCTGCGAATAACGCAGGCCGAACGACTGAAAACGCTCAAACATCAACACTGGAGCAATCATCGGATGGTAGGCGATAATCACCACCGCGCCAAACTCGCTGATCGCCCGGGCACAGCACATGATAATTCCGCTTAAAATCGAACGCCAGGCCAGAGGAAAAGTAACGTTGATAAACGTGGCGAACATCGAAGCGCCGAGACTGCGGGAGACATGTTCGAGACGCGGTGGAACCGAGGCAAAACCTTCCTTGGCCGACTGGAGATAAAAGGGCAGGCCAACAAAAGTCATAACCATTATGATACCGGTCGGACTGCCGACAATGCGAATACCCAAATCCTGCATAACCCGGCCGAGCCAGAAGTTTTTTCCGACCAGACCGAGAAGAGCAATACCGACCACCGGATGCGGAATCACAATCGGCAGATCGACAATCGCCTCAACCAGTTTTTTGCCGCGAAATTGGCTGCGAGCCAAAAGATAGGCCAGCGGGGTGCCAAAAACGAAACAGATAAGCGCCGCACTGATGCCCGTGTAGAGACTGAGCCAGATCGAACGATAGACATCAGGATCGCGAATCGTCTCCCACAATGACGCCAAAGAGGGAGCCGAAATCATCCGCACAAGCGGGAACGTAATAAAAAGTAAAACTATAAAGCTGCTCGCCAGAGCCAGCCAGAGGAAAGATTCTTTACGCATAAGTAGCTATTTATCAATTGTGACCAGTTTTTGCAACTCCGACGGCAATTTGCTGATCATCTCCTGATCGGCGACCCGGGCCGGGGCGATCGGAGGCTGGCCCATCTCGGTCAAAATTTTCAAGCCACCCTCGGGATTGAGCATATAGTCAAGAAACATGATGGCCGCCTTCCGGTTCGGAGCCTGATCGAGCAGGGTCACGCCATAAGTGATCGATTTACCTTGAAGCTCAATTGTTTCATCCGGTTTCTTACCGCTAACCGCGACTCGGGCCTGTTTATAGAAAGACTCCTGAGCATAGCTGCTAAGATTGATCTCATGCGGCAGCGTCAAAAATTTAAGCTTATGCTGAACCGCTACCGAAAGGTATTCCCAGGCATAATCCATCACCCCGCTTTCGAGCATCGCCACCAGCTCTACGGCTTTGGGGCGAACATTGGCCAACGGCCGATTAGCCAGCAGGCGGGCGTAGAGTCCCGGCTGATTATAAGCTTTTTCGGCCAACTGCAGCACCATCAAAGCGCGATAACCACAAGGATCGAGATTGGGATCGGAGTGCCCCCAGACCACCCCTTTACGAGCAAGGATATCAGTCCAGGTTTCAGGAGCAATCTCTTGGGCAAAAGCACTGCTGTCGGTGTAGCAAAGCACCATCTGATTAGTCGCAAAACGGACATTCCAGGAGGCGTAATCCGGAATCAGCATCCGATCAATCACCGAAAAGTCGGCCGAAGCCATTATATCACAATCTTTATGCAGATCAGAAATCTTACGCGCACATTTACGGCTGCCGCCACCCTCACGCAAGATGTCGATATCGGGGTGAGCCGCCTCAAAATCTTTCTCCATCGCCGCCAACGGCACGGTCAGACTCCCGGCATGAAAGATAATCACCGGGGTTCGATCCCGAGCCGTAGCCGGGCTTGCCCAGATAAAAGCAGGCAAGAGCAACACACTTAAAAAAAGGCCGACAATTTGAATTCGATTCATTTTCATTTTATATCTCCTTTTCACGACGCCATTAAAACTTGTAGCGTACTCGGCAGGTAGATGTAAAAATATCTTCATCGCTGCTACCGTCACGCTGATCGACTTCCCAGAAATCCATGGCGTCACCGCTGAAAAGATAACCGGCATTAATTGCAAATTCAAGATTATCATAAATTTTGTATTTCAAGTAGGCATTGATCTCAATCCCAACTTCATCCTCTTTTCTCTGCTTACCGTCATCATCAACGTAGACAATATCTTCAGCCGTCCACATATACATTGCTGCAGCCCCTAAAGAGAGTTTTTTACTGGCTTTATAATCAAAAGTCAGCTTATTCATGATAAAACCTTTATCGAGCAGATAATCTTTTTCCGTAAAATAATCATCCTCAGTATACATCGCTTTAAAGATAGTCATATTTGCTTTACAATCAATATCGACCGCCATGAAGGCATCAAAATCACTATCGCTGCCGTCATCGTCACCGGAGGCGTACCAGAAGGTGTAGGTAAATTTCATTTTATTGATCTTGTAGCCGATATCAACATGGGCCAGCCAGGCACTTACATCGAAATCTTCGTTAACCCGACCCTTGTTGTAATCCCAACCATTATATGACTCTTTAAAATTGGCATCATCAACGCTACCGCCCTGGTACATCAGATCCCAGCTGACTAAGAGGTCACCAAGTACTGCTTTACCGTCAACACCAAAAACATAGAGATCAAGGTCGATACTGTTTTTAAATTTTTTGACTTCATAATTCTGCGAAGTAATCGTCATATAATGGGCGGGATCACTGTGATCCGGGTCACCTGTCATATAAAGCCCAAAAAACCCAACTTTAATCCCATCGACAGGCTTGAAATTTACCCGCGCATAGAAAGCATCTAGATCTTCGACATCGTCATCATCATCTTTTACCGGATCCCGATAGGGACGCAACCAAGAGAGATTCAGATTAACCGGGCCTAAAGCAATATCAGAAGTCACGCCCATAATTGTTTCCGACCAGAGATATTTATTCACCGTAAAAGGCTGCAACCCCATACGAATCCGAGCTTTATCAGCCAGCCACGGCAACTGAAAATCGGTATAGAGCCAACGGGTTTCAAGGTTGATGGCATCACCGGAGTAGCTCCCGCCCACACCCCTGCCAATGTTGCCGGACTTACCATACTCCAACGACCCGACCTCCCAGGCCCAGACACCTTTAACTTTGTCATCGTTAGTTGCCGCATTAAACCACATCCGGTACTTGGCTTCACCCCAACTCTCCGACGAGTTCCCGTCTCCCAAAACCCCTTTCTCAGCCTGAAACCAATCATTATGGTTGTTGTATATGGTAAAGCGATTGTTAAAATCACCTTTTATCTTAATATCTGCAGCTAATGCTGAACCGGATACAATCGCTATCAATAAGGCGATTGTGATAATTACTACTCTCCTGGTCAATTTTTCCTCCTGTATAATTACTTTACCAACACTTTTGCACTTCTCAACGTTGTCAACATTGATTTCGTCACGGGCTTATACGATTACTTGCAGAAATATGCAAGCCTAAAATTACAATAAATCCTGAAAAATCTGGAGAAATTACCAGAAACGGCAATAATTAACTATAAAACTGTCCGAGATGGAGTGAAGCTTTAGGTTTAATTGGAGGTTTAATTGGGGTCAGAGTAAAATTAAATAATTCTATCGCGGTAGGAATGCCGGTTGCCCGGCACCCCCCGCACAGATCCGTACATGAAGAATTACCTCATACGGCTCCTACCTCGGGTTAAGTAACGCTAAGCCTC
>JAYEGS010000088.1:0-4384 GCA_034659215.1 Pseudomonadota bacterium
AGACCCGGCCCTCTTTTACGGAGCTGCGGGATCTACGTTATCTGCTCTCGGGAGAGAATCGGGAAAAGGTTGCCGTCCCGGCCAAACTTCAAGGGCTTGGTCTGGAGCGGGGTGTGGCGATTATTCTCTTTACTGATGGTCGGATCAAGGTCTCCCGAAATGGTCGTGACCAGGAGCGGGGGCTGCCCGATTTTGTCAGCTTGGTCAAGTTTTTAGAAAGAGTCGGAATCAGGCTCTATATCATTGCCGTTGACGGCAACGTTGAGGCCGCAGTGGAAGAGGTCTTAAATGAAGCTCCCGGTCGTCTTTTCCTGATGCCCGGACACCTCAGTCGAACCGCCATGCGGGAAATTTACAGCGAGATTAACTCTCTTGAGAAAAATCGCCTGTTAAGCGTTACCGAGACCGTACCCCGACCGACTCGACCCGGATTTGCAATTGCCGCTCTCTGCTTTCTCGGCCTCTATGCAGTTATCAGAATTGTCCCGACCTTTGCCCGGTGGTCATAATGAAAATGTTACGAAGACCTGATTATTTTTTACTTTCAGCTCTCTTTTTTCTCTTATTAAGCCTGGTTTTGATAGTCTTGATTCATCAATCCGGAAGCCGGAACCATGCCCTCGAACTTGTGGCCTCGGATGTTGTTTTGGCCGATGCCGAGAACGATCATGAGAAAGCCATTAACCGGTACCAGCTACTGGGCCGGGATAACCCTTTAATCAAGGTTCGAATCATGCGGCGTCGCTGGCTTCTGGCCCTTTCGATTTTTCAACAAAGTCAAAAGCGCAGGGAGGTTGTATCGGATCCGGATGATCATCTCTTTATCCTGCAACAATCAGGGGAGTCTTTGCTTAATCAGAATCTGTTGCCGGCGGTCGCCTGGCGTGTCCATAATCTGCTCGGTGCAAGCTTTCTTTTGCAGGCCTTGGAAATGCTTGAAAAAAAGCAAAATACGCTACGCAGTAAGGCTCTCCTGAGTCTCGCAATTGACCATTTCAAACAAGCTGTCGGCTGGATAGATAATGATCCCGCCGCTCACGAGATGACCAATATCCCGCGCTGGAATCTGGAGCTCCTGTCGACTATAAAGGATCTATCCGGTCTGGCCAAAACCCGGATTGCGGACGATAGCAAACTTGATCTCAAAACTAATCTGGCAACCATGTTGCCGGAAAGTGCCGGCTATATGGTCGGCGAACCTCCCGACAGCCGGATCCGGAAATAATTGATGGACTTTCTACAGCCAAATTGGTTTCTGGGGCTTGTGCCTCTGCTGCTTTATCTCGGCCTGGCTTTACGGTGTCGTGTCGGTCTTAGGTTGCGGCGGCAGACTCTTTTCTTTGCCGCCAGGCAAAAGGGGGAGGAACTTCTGCCCTTGTTGCTCATCTTTGGGGCCGGATTTCTCTTGCTCGTGGCCCTGGCTGAGCCGGTGGTTTATCGACTAAGACCGGTCTTTAAGCGGAGTGGGGTTGATATCGCGGTCGGCATCGACATCTCTAAATCGATGCTCGCCGAGGATGCCGCTTTTCCGATAAGCTCTAAAGATCTTTCACCATTGACAAACCGCCTCAATCGCGCTCGGATGATGGTTCTTGATCTGCTCGATAATCTGCAAGGTGAGCGGGTTGGAATTTTTGTTTTTGCCGCCCAGAGTTTTGTGCTGGTTCCTTTGACCTCCGATTATGGTTATTGTCGTTACCTGGTTGAAAATCTTGATGACTTGGCGATTTCCTCGCCGGGCAGCGATCTTGTGACCGGGTTAGAGTGTGGTTTGGAGATGCTTGACCGTAATCTGAAAGCCGCAGCCGGAATCATCCTCTTCATCTCGGATGGCGAAGATTCGGACAACGACCTCAATGCTCTCGAAAAAATAGCGCAAAAAGCCCGACGTGATCGACGTAAAATCTATACTCTTGGTGTCGGCAGCCGGGCTGCCGGTCTGATTCCGATTCGAACCCCCGACGGCAAACAGGTTGTTGGCTATTATAACGACGAAGCGGGTGATTTCTTAACCACATCCATGGAACCGGAAAAACTCCAGACGATGGCGGTTATCAGCAATGGTGAATTCCGGCCTTTGGGCCGGGAGAAGCTAGCCCGAATAGTGGTTGAAAAAATGGTCGTAGATATTAATAGTTCGGGTCTCTCTACAGTAAATGAAAACCTGCCGTACGCTCTGTCTCCATGGTTTCTGTTCGTCGCTTTCACGGTTTTCCTGGTTGGAAAATTCACCCGTCAAAATTAAACTTTAATTTAACCGTATCTCCTACAATGGTAGTTTTTCTGTGATTTTTTTGGGTTGCCGTCATGGTGTAAATGTAGTAATCTCTATTCATCCATCCATATAATTTAATACCAGTATTTTATTTAAAATTTAGCGTTCGTTTGTCGATCTCATTGCAATATACTGTATATTATATACCAGGCTATCTATAGTTCAACATGTTCAGGAGATTCTTCTATGAGTATCAGTCGAAAAGTTATTATCCTCATAATTATCGCCCTTGCCGGTTTAACTTTTATTGCTGCCTTCGATATCCTGGGAGGCGAATATCGCAACGCAAACCCGGCTGTCTGCGCGGTAACCGGTATAGCCATTCTTGTCTGGGGATTTTATCTGTTTCGCAGCTCATTTTGTTTAATTCAGGGGTCAATGCAGACCCTGAACCAGGTTATAGGCAGTGTCGAGCAAACCTCAACCAGATCGTATTTTACCTCCAAAAATCTGGCAGATGGAGCAGCTACACAAGCGGCCAGCTTAGAGGAAACCGCAGCCAGTCTTGAAGAGAGATCAAGGCGATGACGGTAAGCAATGCAGAAAACGCCGGCAAGGGCCGGGAACTGATGCAAAATGCCCTGGTCGTAATCAGGGATTCCGACCAGTCCATGAATGAAATGACCGTTGCCATGAACGAAATTTATCAGGCCAGCCAGGAGATCAGTAAGATTATCAAAAAAATCGATGAAATTGCTTTTCAAACTAACTTGTTGGCTCTTAACGCTGCCGTGGAAGCGGCTCGGGCCGGTGAACATGGGGCCGGATTTGCCGTTGTTGCCGATGAGGTTCGCAATCTCGCATTGCGGTCAACCGATTCAGCCAAGGAGACCCAGGAATTGATCCAAAACTCTCTGAACAAGGTCACGGTTGGTGTTGAATTGGTCGAAAAAACCGAGGGAAAATTTAAGGAAGTTATTGACGCAACGGGTGAGGTTGGCAGCCTTGTGGATGAAATAGCTCAGGCTTGCACTGAACAACGAACCGGTTTAGAACAGATTGCAACGGCAATGAACGAGATCGACATGGTAACCCAGAGGAGTGTCGAACAGGCATCGGAAAGTGCCGATGTCTCGGAAGAGATGGAGCAGGAAGCCGGGGGTTTGCGGGGAACCGTATCTGAGCTGGCCCTGGTTCTTGATGGGCAACATATCCGCAATGATGCCCGGCAATTGGTAAAAAAAGCCCTGAAAATGGCCAGGAAAAGCGGACTCCAGTCGACACTTGCCGCTATTCAGGATAAGAATGGCCCCTTCACCAGGGGTGATGAGCTTTATGTCTATGCCGGCTCAACCGACTATGTCACCCTGCTGGCTCATCCCATTACACCCGACAAGCTTTGCGGCCCTGATCTCAGCGAATTGGCCGATATCAAAGGAAAAACATTCTTTAACGATCTCATTCAGGTGGCGGAAAGCAGCGGCGAAGGCTGGGTCAGCTACTGGTGGCCAAAGCCGGGGGACTCGGCTCCCTCCCTCAAAAGTACCTATTTGATGAAGGTGCCTGGAGAAACAGTCTATTTCGGTTGCGGTATCTATGCTTGATGGCTCCGTGAGAATGCCATCTCTATCGGCAATGGCGAATTCCGGCCTTTGGGCCGGGAGACACCGGCCCAAAAACTGTTTGAAAAAGTTGTCATAGATCTCATAATTCAGATCTCTCTACAATTAATGAAAACCTGCCGCACGCTCTGTCTCCATGATTGCCGGCCTCCGCTTTCATGGTTTTCCTGCCCGGAAAATTCACCAGCCAAAATTCAACTTGACCTTGATCCCCATTCTATGTCAATCATCAGGAGGCTGTCCGATCTTGGACAGCCTCCTGATATGTGTCAGGCTAATAGGAGCTGTTTTTTGAATAAAAGAAGATCTGTAAATGTAATTTTTTGCAAGCTGGTTCTCCTCTTTTTGCTTTTGAGTCTTACTGGTTGTGCCTCGTTGGTGGTTGACCCGTTGCTTGAATCTCTGAGCCGCTCGTTGGAACAGGAGACCGATATTGATTTGCTTGTCGAAGGCAGCCCGACGCTGCTTTTGATGATCAATGGCTTTATCAAGTCAGATCCCGGCAATCCGGCATTGCTCAGAACCGGAACCCGGGCCTTTAGCGCTT
>JAYEGS010000089.1:0-4380 GCA_034659215.1 Pseudomonadota bacterium
AAAAGTGGAGTGCTTTGTTGGGTGAACGAATTCTTCTTCTTTGTCAGCCATCTTTTAGATCGAAGCTGGAAGCCGAGATTTTAGCCTATGGCGGTCAGCCGGTGGCTCCTCCGCCGTTGCTTAAACTTGAAGGGGTTGAGGTGAGCAATCCTGATTTTGATACGGTGTTGATCTCAGATGAAAAAATTGCCACAGCTTTTAGTGATCGTTGGGGTGAATTTGATCAAGATTCAACCAGGCGAGGTCAAAATGGCAGAGAGATGATTCGCAAGCTGGCGCAAGAGCGGGTAAGTGAAAAGCTTGGAATGGGTATTGGATAATAGGTGCTTAAATTATGAGTCTTACGATTATCGGCTGCGGTCTTAATCTCAATGATTTGACCGTGGCTATGGTGAAACGGATTTCAGAGGCCGAAATCCTGACCGGTGGTCAGCGCCTACTCGACTGGTTTCCCGATCACCAAGGCGAAAAAATAGCTTTAGGTGCTCACGCCCGCAAGCAGGCAACAAAACTATTGTTGCTTGCCAAAGAGTCTGAAATCGTTGTTTTAGCTTCAGGCGACCCTCTTTTTTTTGGCATCGCGGCTACTTTTTTATCCTTGCAGAATGAGGGAGATAAAGACGGCTTGCCTCAAGAACCGGATAAAATTGATAAAGTCGGGAAAATTGAGATAGTGCCCAATATCTCCGCTCTTCAGGGAGCTTGTGCGCGGCTCGGACGGGCCTGGAGTGAGCTCGATTTTTTCAATCTTCATGGTCATATCGCGGCAATTCCCTGGCGACGAATCCTGCGTTCTCCCGGAGCTCTGCTTCTGGCCGGGCCGGGTGATAAACGACCCCAGTTTTTAGCTGCCGCTTTGATCGATCTTTTTCCTCCGGCAAAATCTCGGCAGGTCGCAGTTTTTTGCGATTTGGGTCGAGACGAAGAGAAGATTTTTAGCGGAACTCTGGCCGAGGTCGCGAGCCGGGAGTTTTCCTCCCTTTCGTTGCTCTTTATCGAGGCGGCTGAAGATGCCGGGGAAATCCCGCCGCTGGCTTTGGGTTTAGAGCGCACAGAGTTTGAGTATGAGGCCGGTCTGATTACCAAGGAAGAGGTGCGGGCGGTAATCCTGGCCAAACTTCGTCTGGTGCCCGGGATTATGTGGGATTTGGGCGCGGGCAGCGGTTCGGTCGCGATTGAAGCGGCTGCTCTTAGTCGCGGTTTAAAGGTTTGGGCCGTTGAGAAAGAGCCGGAGCGGGTTCAAATGATCGAAAATAATGCTCGTAAACAGGGCTGCCTTGATGAACTGGAAATCATCTCCGGCGAAACTCTTGAACTCCTCGAAAAACTGCCTGTTCCCGATCGTATCTTTATCGGCGGCGGCGGTCAAGAACTTGCCGAGATTACGACAAAAGCCTTTGCCCGCTTAGCGGCCGGAGGTATCCTTGTGGCAACAGCCGTCACTTTGGAAAGTCGGACCGCATTGAGCAGCATTTTGGTCGATGAGTGTCTTGAAGTTGTCGAAATCAACATCGCCCGCAGTCAACCGCTCGGCGATATGCGTCTTTTGAAAAGCGAAAACCCGATAGCAATTTATGTTTTTAAGAAATTAGGACAAATAATATGAGATCAAATAATAAATCAACCCCCTCTCTCTACAAACCGAAAACCGTTATCATCGCCGGGGCCGGTCCAGGTGCTGTTGACTTGATGACCATGCGCTGTCATCGGGCTGTAGAAGAGGCTGAAATTATTGTCTATGCGGGCTCTTTGGTCAATCCAGAAGTTCTTAAATTTGCAGTGCCGGAGTGTGAAATCCATGACAGCGCCGCCATGACGCTTGATGAAATGGTGGCTGTGATGATTGCCGGAGTTAAAGTCGGAAAGCGGGTTTTGCGTCTCCACACCGGTGATCCGGCGATGTATGGAGCGATCAGCGAACAGATCAACGCTCTGGCTGAAGCTGGAATAAAAGTGGAAATTATTCCCGGCGTCAGTTCGGTTTTTGCGGCGGCAGCCTGCGTTAAAGCCGAGCTCACGCTGCCGGAAGTAACTCAGACGGTTATTTTAAGCCGTCGAGCCGGGCGCACACCGGTTCCCAAACGGGAATCGATTCCCGAACTCGCCCGCCATCAATCGACAATGGCGCTATTTTTAAGTGTGGCGGCGATTTCTGATTTGGTAGCTGAACTTCTGGAAGGTGGTTATGTGCCTACAACGCCGGTGGCGGTCGTCTATCGGGCGACCTGGCCGGATCAAAAAATTATCTCGGGAAATCTTGCTGATATTGCTGAAAGGATCGAAAAGGCTGAAATCGGTCGCCAGGCGATGATTCTGGTAGGTGACGCGTTAAGCCGTAAAGGTGCCCTTTCCCGGCTTTATGCCGATGAGTTTGGTCATGGTTATCGCGAGGCAAATGTTAACGACAATGTCTGATAACACTTCGGTTGATAACGCCGCTTTTGATAATACCGATTTTTCCGGCTCACTGGCACTCTATGCCCTGACCCCTGCCGCCGCTAAATTGGCCTTGGCTTTTCTTGAGACTGAAGCAAAAGCCCAGGCTTTTATTCTGGAATCAGCCCTGAGCAGCCTGCCTTTGCCTGAAACCGGCAAAAACCGGGTTACGGCTTTTGCCAAAGGGACTTTTAAAAAAGTTGTCAGTGATAATTGGCGAAATTTTGCCGGACATCTCTTTGTTATGGCGACCGGGATTGTTGTTCGCCAGATTGCCCCTCTGTTACAGGGTAAAACCGAAGATCCGGCGGTTGTCGTTTGCGACGAAAAAGGTGAGTTTGCGATCTCTCTTTTGAGCGGTCATATCGGCGGTGCCAACCGACTGGCTCGTAAAACCGCAGCTATTTTCAATGGCGAAGCGGTGATCACCACGGCCACCGATGTTCAGGGTCTTGCAGCTATTGACGAGATTGCCGCCCGTAAAGGTTTTAAGATTGTTAATCCTGAAGTTATTAAAGAGATTAACGGCCTCCTGCTGGCCCGAAAAAAGATTGCCATTATTGGTCACGGTTTCTGGAGCAAAGCCATTTGCTCCTATTTCGATGATCGGGTGATTGAATGTTCGTCTGAAACTTTTCCTGAGCAAAATGAGTCCGGGAGGATTACCGGTTTAGTGCTTATAGATAGGGATAACCCCCCTATAGCCGGTTTACCGTTTTTGTTTCTGCAAAGTCCAAAAGTTGTGGTTGGTATCGGTTGCCGTCGGCAGACACCGCTGATCGAGATTGAAGAGGCCGTAACCAGCGTACTTGACGATCACGGTATCCCCTGGTCAAAAGTTGTTGAAATTGTTTCAATTGATCTTAAAAAAGATGAGAGAGGCCTGCTCGATTTAGCCGTTGAAAAAAAACTGCCGCTTCGCTTTTTTTCGGCGGCTGAGCTTGAAAATGTCAAAGTTCCTTCACCTTCGACCAAGGTTCAGGCGGTTACCGGCTCGGCATCGGTCAGTGAAGCTGCCGCAATTTTGGCTGGTCGGGGAGAGTTGTTAGTGGAAAAACATAAATTTAGCCGGGTAACGGTTGCCGTTACCCGTTGGCAGAATGAGAGTAAAGAGAAATGATGAATCAAGGAAGAATATTTGCCGTTGGTATCGGGCCTGGTGGTTTGGATCTGTTGGCTCCGCGGGCTCGTGAGGTTTTGGAGAGAGTTGATGTGGTGGTCGGCTACCGGCCTTATCTTGATCTCCTCGGCGATTTAATTGTTAATAAGGAAGTTGTTTCAACTGGAATGCGGGGCGAAGTCGCCCGCTGCCAAAGTGCCATTGCCAAAGCCCGGCAGGGGAGTATGGTCGCCGTCGTCTCTTCCGGCGACGCCGGTATCTACGGCATGGCGGGTCTTCTTCTCGAACTCGAAGAGAACGAAGAAACACCCCTGATTGTTGAAGTCGTACCCGGAATTACCGCCGCCAACGCTGCCGCCGCCGCCCTTGGGGCTCCTTTGATGAATGATTTTGCGGTATTAAGTCTCTCCGACTGGCTGACTCCTTTAGAAGAGGTTAAACGCCGGGTCAAAGCAGTCGCCGCTGCCGATCTGGTTTGTGTTCTCTACAATCCACAAAGCCGCAGCCGTCGGGAGTTGTTACCTGAGGTTATCAATGAATTTGTTGTCGCAAGAGGGGAGTCAACCGTGGTCGGTACAGTCCGCAACGCGGGCCGTGAAGGGGGAGAGTGCTGGATCGGAAATATTTCCGAGCTTCCGGTAGCCGAGGTCGACATGGTGACCGTAGTCCTGATCGGCAACTCCCGCACTGCCATCATCAATAACCGCATGGTCACCCGGCGCGGCTATAAAGTGGATGAGGCGTAGCCCGCAGGAAGGATGTCATCTGACAATCAGGCCATTTTGAAAACAAAAAAGAGCCGACGTTTTTTCGAATTATTTCTT
>JAYEGS010000090.1:0-19407 GCA_034659215.1 Pseudomonadota bacterium
GGTTTCCCCGGCGCGAGACCATACATGTAGTATGTCGAGTGTCGGGGAAACCACAACAACGCAGGATATCGGAACTTTTCACGACGCCATCAAGCAAAAATATCGGAAATAATCTCATCCAGGGTAGAGAGCAAACCGGGATCGTCGGTCAAAGGCTGAGCGATTGCAGTTTTACACGCCCGAGCCGGGGCAATGCCCTGCCGGATCAACTGACCGGCATAGATCAAAAGCCGGGTACCGGCTCCCTCGGCCAAACCTTGTTCACGAATCTGACGAATTTTACCGGCAAGATGAACCAAACGAATCGCTTCATCAGAACCGATACCACTCTCTTGAGCAACAATCGCACTTTCAGCTGCAGCTTCCGGATAATCAAACTCTAAGGCGATAAAACGCTGCCGGGTGCTCTGCTTAAGATCTTTCAAGACTGACTGGTAGCCGGGGTTGTAGGAGATCACCAACTGAAAATCGGGATGCGCCTTGACGACTTCGCCCCGTTTATCAATCGGCAAAACCCGCCGGTCGTCAGCTAAAGGATGGATAACCACGGTCGTATCCTTGCGCGCTTCAACCACCTCATCGAGATAACAGATAGCACCTCCCCGCACGGCTTGAGTCAACGGCCCATCCATCCAAACGGTCTCATCACCGGTCAGAAGATAACGCCCGACCAAATCGGCGGCAAAGAGATCCTCATGACAAGAGACGGTCACCAACGGCCGCCCCAAACGCCAGGCCATATACTCAACAAACCTCGTCTTACCACAACCGGTCGGCCCTTTGAGCATCACCGGCAAACGTTCACTGCAAGCCGCTTCAAAAAGCTTAATTTCGTCGACTACCGGCAGATAATAAGGCTCTTCAGTTAATAGATAATCAGTTAACGGTTTCATTTCCAACATACTTTATCCCCCATGGCAAACATGCCATTTTTTTCAACCTTTGCAAATGCCCAAATCAGCCAACGAAGCGAAACACCAAACCTCGGCAACGTCTTCCGAAATTCATCAAAATTAGACACTTTTCAACTTACTCTGAATAGTTACTTCGATTATTGACATTAGTCTCAATAATCATATATACCATATAAATGAATATGAAAAAAACAACCGCAACTATTCAGCTAACCCGCAAACTCATCAATATACAGTGCTTTTCAACTTACGCTGAATAGTTACAAACAACCAACCAAATCTCAATACATTAATTCATGCCAAATATCAATCAATGGTGTATTGAAATAAAAGGAGAAAGAGATGGAATGGTACATAGAGGTTTTGAAGAAATATGCGGTCTTCTCTGGTCGAGCAAGACGAAAAGAATACTGGATGTTTTTTCTATTTAATGTGATTATTACATTTGTGCTTGGCATTATTGAGTGGTTATTGGGCAGTTCCGGCATACTCGGCACATTATACAGTCTTGCGATACTGGTACCGAGCATTGCCGTTTCGATCAGAAGGCTACACGATACGGGGCGATCCGGCTGGTGGCTTCTAATCGGCATAATCCCATTTATTGGCGCAATAGTTTTATTCATTTTTATGATTCAAGAGGGTAAGGATGATGAAAATGTCTATGGCTCAAACCCCAAACTAGCGACAGCGTAGTCACTTAACGAACGTAGTGTCCACAATTTTAAACCATTTCAACAAAACACCTGGAGAATCACATGAATCCGGAAGTAGTTCTAAATCAAGCGACTGAGATTTTATTTACATATGGCCCTAAATTGATAGCCGCTATTGCGGTTTGGGTTGTTGGTGGCTGGATTATTAAAGCGGTTGTCAATGGTTTTGGCAAGATAATGGATAAAGGAGGTGCGGATCCTTCTCTAAAACCTTTTCTGAAGGGTGCGGCAGGTGCGCTACTGAAAATCATGTTGGTCATTAGCGTGCTCAGCATGCTGGGGATTCAAATGACCTCCTTTATTGCGATTCTGGGTGCTACCGGCCTGGCCGTAGGTATGGCCCTTTCCGGTACGTTACAGAACTTTGCCGGGGGCGTGATGATTCTGATCTTTAAACCTTTTAAAGTGGGCGACCTGATTGACGCTCAGGGTTATATGGGTACGGTATCTGAAATCCAGATTGTTAACACCCTTTTGAAAACACCCGACAATAAAACAATAATTATTCCTAACGGCGGCCTGTCAACATCATCGGTGACTAACTTTTCCACCGAAGACCAAAGAAGAGTCGATTGGACAATAGGAGTTGGATACGGCGACGATCTCGACCAGGCCAGGCAAGTCATTAAGAAGCTGTGTGACGACGATTCAAGGATCCTAAAAGATCCTGAGGTCTTTATCGGCGTTTCAGAATTAGCCGATAGTTCGGTTAATTTCGCCGTCAGAGCATGGGTGAATGCGGCCGACTATTGGGATGTTTTCTTTGCCATGAATGAGAACATTTATAAAACATTTGATCGTGAAGGTCTTAATATCCCATATCCTCAAATGGATGTTCATGTCCATAAGAACGTATGATAGAAAGGTGAAGATAAAGACAACATTTTGGGTTTTCGTTTTATCTCTTTGCATTTCAAGTTCATGCGTTGCAAACTGTTTTCATTCCGAATTTGTGATACTTTTGCATGGCCTGGCCAGATCAAACAGCTCAATGACGAAGATCGAAAGCCGATTATCTGCCGAAGGATATCGCGTAATAAATTTAGATTATCCGTCTCGTCACAAAACAATTGAGGAAATAGCCAATACAATCCTTCCACAAATCATTGAGTTTTGCCAGAAATCGGGAGCAACAAAAATCCATTTTGTGACCCACTCGATGGGAGGCATTATTGTTCGCTACTACCTCAAACATCATGAGATGCAAGATCTTGGGAGGGTCGTGATGTTAAGTCCACCGAATGGAGGCAGTGAGGTCGTGGATAAACTTGGGTGGACTTTTATCTTTAAATGGTTAAATGGTCCAGCGGGACAGCAACTTGGTACAGGGGAGAATAGTCTGCCAAGGCAATTAGGAGATGTTGATTATGACTTGGGCATCATCACCGGAGACAGATCAATCAATCCTGTTTTATCTCTAATTATCCCTGGCGTTGATGACGGTAAGGTTGCGGTGGAAAGTGCAAAAGTGAAGGGCATGAAGGATTTTGTTGTTATCCACGCAACCCATCCATTCATCATGAAGAATCGTCGCGCAATTGAACATACGATATCATTTATAAAATTCGGACGTTTTTAAGATGATGAGTAAACTCTAAATCGCCACCGGTGCAGATTAGAACAGAGCCCGGATGCCGCCAAAACAGGTAAACATTTTATGCTGGAAAATCAGAAAAACTTTAAAGCTCCGCCAAAAAAATTTCAACCCAGAGGACTTTCTATCCTCTATGAAGACCGCGACATTCTGGTTGTTGATAAAATAGGCGGCCTTCTCACCGTGAGTACTGAGAAAATCAGAGAAAATACAGCTTATTATCTCTTAACTAACTATGTGCGCAAAGGAAATCCAAAATCAAGAAACCGAATATTTATCGTCCATCGTCTGGATAGAGACACTTCCGGCGTTATCGTTTTTGCGAAAAATGAGAATGCCAAGTTTTATCTTCAGGAGGAGTGGCCGAAATTTACGAAAAGATACCTTGCCGTTGTCCATGGAACGCTACCGGAAAAAGAGGGCGTAATCACTTCATACATTGCCGAAAACCAAGTTCATAAGATGTATTCAGTTGATGATCCCAAGAAAGGCAAACTGGCTAAAACCGGATATAAGGTTCTAAGAGAATCCAAAAAATTCAGCCTGCTTGAAATCGAACTGCTTACCGGCCGGAAAAATCAGATCAGGGTACATTTTTCGGAAAATGGTTGTCCTGTCGCCGGCGATAAAATTTATGGGACAAAGGAAAAAGGCATCAAAAGGCTGGCACTGCATGCCGCCTCGATATCAATATTACATCCCCACACCAAAGAGAAGATGAGCTTTGAGGCACCGGTTCCGGTTTATTTCAACTCACTTCTAAATCGTTAGTAACTATTCAGCGCAAGTAGAGAAGCACCGTACATTGATAAATAGTTACTATCGTTAACCGGAAAGGTAAAAATAGATGGCTCAAAATTTTGTAATTTCAGACGAATATATTGAACTAAACAAACTCCTTAAAGCAGGTGGATTGTGTAATACGGGAGGCCAAGCTAAAATGGTTATTGAAGATCAATTAGTAACTGTTGATGGTGAGATTGAGACCCGTAAACGCCGAAAAATCAAAGATGGCATGACTGTTAAATATGGTACTCAGAGTATCACAGTCGTTAAAAAATAATATACCGAGATGAAAATATGAATTTCACAGATAAAGTAGTTTGGATAACCGGCGCTTCATCAGGCATAGGGCTGGAGCTTAGCAAACAGTTGGCTCAGCGCGGGGCGAGAATTGTGCTGTCATCTCGTCGCAGTGACATATTAGAAAAAGTTCGCAACCAATTGCCTGGTGGTAAGGATCGCCATTGGCTAGCTCCTCTTGACCTTGCTGATACGGATTCTTTGTTCGCCCAAGCCCCGTCCCTATTGGCTGAGTTTGGCAGGATAGACATTCTTATTAATAACGGTGGAATTTCCCAACGGTCGTTGTTTTTAGAGACGGATTTTTCGGTATATCGCCGGCTTATGGAGGTCAATTATCTCGGCACCGCAGCCCTGACCAAAGTAGTGCTGCCGGACATGGTGGAGCGGAGATCAGGAAGTGTGGTTTCCATTAGTAGTGTCGCCGGCAAAATTGGTTCGAAATTACGAACCGGATATTCCGGTTCAAAATATGCGGTCGTAGGATTTATGGACTGTTTGCGGGCCGAAACCAAACAATATGGAATTCATTGCCTCACTGTATGTCCGGGTTTCATTAAGACTGATATTGATGTAAATTCTCTTAATGCTAAAGGTAAACCCCAGCAACACCGGGATGACGCAACTGAAAACGGTATGGCTGTAGATATCTGTTGTAAAAAAATTATTAAAGCGATTGAACAACGCCAAGATGAAGTAATTATCGGCCAGGGACTCAGCGCCTTAGCTCCGACAATTAAACGTTTTTTCCCAACCTTTTTCAATCACTTGTCAGCCCGCAAAGAGTACCGATAAGTCGTAAATATCCAATCTATGCCGTTTGAGTCGGGCGCACATATCAACCCGTCGATTTATCAGAAAAATCGGCACGGTATCCGTTGAAAAACTTGAACAGGTAAAAGAGGCCGTTAAAGCCGTCATTGATGCCGGTTAGAAAGAATCAAACAAGTCCGGCACCCGTCCTCCCTAAAACCTCTCTAAAAGGTTCCATCATCCCTACAATGTGTAAAGTTCAGATCTGACCCCCAAACTCTGCAACAAATAAAGCGGGAAAATGGTCATGCAATAACTTGAACTGTTTTATGATTTAACGAGGGCTGGAATCGCCTACAACCCGCAAGAGGCTCGAGCATTGCCAGCAGATAGTCTGTAGCGGCTTTGGCACCCGATTCCCGACGGCAAGCCAGTCGGGAATCGTAAAAGTGACAGCAGTAAGTCAAGATGATGGCTTTAATTACTTGACAATCGCTTGATAACCTCGTACAAAAGTTGTTTATTTTGTACCTTTTTTTATTTTGCATTTGAGGTTGGTGATGACGTATAGAGAGGAGCTTCTTAAGCTTTTGTACAAGCTCTCCTATGAGGAGCGGGCGGTAACCCTGACTTCGGGGAAAAAGAGTAATTACTATATTGACGGCAAGCAGACGAGTTGTCATGCGCGGGGTGCTTTCCTGGTAGGGCACCTTTTTTATGAGAGAATAGTGGAAAAGGCCAAGGCTGCCGGGATCTCGATTAAGGGCGTCGGCGGTTTGACCATGGGGGCTGACCCCATCGTTGCCGCAGTCAGTGTTGTCAGTGCCTATAAGGATGATCCTCTGCACGCTTTTCTGATTCGTAAAGAACCCAAAGGCCACGGTAAGCAGCTCTGGCTTGAGGGTGATAAGAATTTTCAAGCCGGAGATTCGGTGGCGATTGTTGAGGATGTCGTGACCAGCGGTGGCTCCTTGCTCAAGGCGGTTGAGCGGGCTCAAGCTCATGATTTGAAAGTCGTGCAGGCCTTGACTATGGTGGATCGACTTGAAGGTGGGGCGGCATTATTGCGTGAGCACGGGATTGAACTTGAGACCCTTTTTACGATTGAAGATTTAAAGGGGTGCAAGAAGTAAATAGTAAGTAAGAAGTAAGGCGGTCGGAGGTTGGTGATGATCAGAGATCGGGTAGTAATCGTTGATGATGAAATTGAGATCCGTGATATTCTCGAACGAATTGTCAGGCATGAAAATCTGATTCCCGATACTTACGCCGATGGCCAGGAGGCGCTAGAGGCTCTGCAGGAATACCATGATGATGTCATTTTAGTGATCACCGACATCAAGATGCCGCGCCTTAACGGAATTGAGTTCATGCGCCTGGCAAGCCAGGATTTTCCCGATACACCCTTTATTGTGACTTCGGGACATGGCACCAAGAAAGAGATCATTCAGGCCTTGAAACAGGGGGCCCTCGACTACTTTGAAAAACCTTTCGGAATCAAGGAAGTCAGTTCATCGGTTCGGAAAGTAAAACTTTTGGCCGATGAAGGTCACAAGACGGTTCAGGTCTACCGGAATCTGGTCAAGAAGACCCTGGTTTTTGAGATTGGCAACGATATTGAATTAGTTCAACCCTTAGTCGGTGGTTTGGCCGATGAGATAAAGCTCTCTTGCCGCATCCCCCGCAGTCATCTGCCGGGCATGCGTATGGGGCTGCATGAACTTATTGTTAATGCGATTGAGCATGGTAATCTGGAACTTAATTCCGAATTGAAGCGGCGTAATGACTACCTTGATTTTCTCAAGCGGCGCTCGCTTGAGACGCGGTTTAGTGAACGTCGGGTAACCATTGAAGTAACCATTGCGGCCGAGGCCTTTACCTGTATAATTCGGGATCAGGGGCCGGGCTTTGATTGGCACAGCCTGCCTGACCCCGGCGACCCTGAGAATCTTTTTAAACCGCATGGTCGCGGCATTATTATGGCCGGTAATTTTTTTGACGAATTCTCTTTTAACGAGAGCGGCAATCAAGTGACCGTGCGCAAATTTTTCAAAAAAAACGGAAATGATTCATGAGTAACAAATATAAATACCTAGTACTCTTAGGTGACGGCATGGCCGATGAACCCCTGGCGGAGCTTGATGGTAAAACTCCGCTGATGGCAGCTTCAACCCCACACCTTGACGAGCTTGCTAAAAAGTCTGAGCTGGGGACTGCGGTGACCGTTCCCGAAGGATTTCCGGCGGGCAGTGATGTTGCCAACCTTTCGGTCTTTGGTTATAGCCCTAAAGAGTACTACACCGGCCGGGCTCCTCTGGAAGCCGCCAACATGGGAATTGAGTTGGGCCCGGACGATGTCGCCTTTCGTTGCAACCTGGTTAATATCCTGCATCATCAAGCCCGTGGTTTCATGCACGATTTTAGTGCCGGCCACATTCCGACAGCCGAGGCGCATGAGATTATTGCTGCTTTAAATCGGGATTTGCAGACCGATGAACTTGAGTTTTTTCCCGGCATCAGTTATCGCCACCTGATGGTTATCAGGAACTGTCCTGAGGAGCTTGAAAAGCTGGCTCTGATGCCGCCGCATGATATTATCGGTCAGGAGATAGTTGATCATCTGCCGGGCGGTTTTGGCTCTCCATTGCTCCAGTTGATTACTTCATCACAGATGATTATCCACCAAATGACCAAATTTCGCGAACGTCTTGATCGGGGCGAAGTGACGGCGAACTCGATCTGGCTCTGGGGCCAGGGCAGACGTCCTCGGCTTGATCCTTTTACCGAGCTTTACGGAACTTCCGGGGCCGTGATTTCAGCCGTTGATCTGATTAAGGGGATTGGTGTTTTGGCCGGGATGAAAGTTGTTGATGTTCCGGGGGCGACCGGTTATCTAGATACCAATTACGAAAATAAGGCGGCCTATGCGATCAACGCCCTTAAGGAGAGCGATTTTCTCTATCTCCATGTCGAAGCCCCGGACGAGGCTTCGCATGAGGGCAGTTTAGAGAAAAAACTCCAAGCAATTACCGATCTCGATCACCGTCTTCTGGGCCCTATTTTGCAAGGTATGGATGAGAATTTTCCCGCTTACCGGATTCTCGTGATGCCCGACCATCCCACCCCGATCCGCTTAAAAACCCATACCAGTGAACCGGTTCCTTTTTTGTTGTACGATAACCTTAAAGAGGCCGCCGGCAGTTCGGATGGTTATAACGAAAAAACGGCGACCGCTGCCGACAACCATTTTGCAGAAGGCTGGCGTTTGCAAAAACATTTTATAAATCAAAGGAAATAAACTCTTGAAACCTAAGTATATTTTTGTTACCGGCGGGGTTATCTCCTCGCTCGGCAAAGGCCTGGCTGCGGCCTCTCTGGGGGCCTTGCTTGAGGCTCGCGGTTTGACCGTCGGGATGCAGAAGCTCGACCCCTATCTTAATGTCGACCCCGGAACCATGAGCCCCTTTCAGCACGGCGAGGTTTTTGTAACCGACGATGGTGCTGAAACCGATCTCGATTTAGGCCATTACGAACGTTTTACGCATACCAAACTGAGTCGTCACAGCAACTATACGTCGGGCAAGATCTACGACCAGGTTATCTCGAAAGAGCGGCGCGGCGACTATCTCGGCGGTACGGTTCAGGTGATTCCCCATATTACCAACGAGATCAAAAGCTGTATCCGCCAGTGGGCCGACAATATCGATGTCGCCATCGTCGAGATCGGCGGCACTGTCGGTGATATCGAGAGTCAGCCTTTTCTTGAGGCGATTCGCCAGTTTCGTAACGATGTCGGGCCTCAGAACGTTCTCTATATTCATCTGACTCTGGTACCTTATATCAAGACTGCGGGTGAGCTCAAGAGCAAACCGACTCAGCACAGTGTTAAGGAACTCCGCCAGATCGGGATTCAGCCCGATATCATCCTTTGCCGGGCTGATCGTGAAATTCCTCAGGAGATCAAGGATAAAATCTCTCTCTTTTGTAACATTAGCGGCGATGCCGTGTTTACGGCTCGCGATGTCGACAGCATCTATGAGTGCCCGATGGCTCTGCACGAAGAGGGGATTGATGAAAAGGTTGTCTCTTTGCTCAATATCTGGACCGGAGCTCCGCGCCTTGAACTCTGGCGCGAGATCGTGCGTAAAATTAACGAGCCGTCCGGCGAGGTGACGATCGGAATCGTCGGCAAATATATTGCCTTGACCGAGTCCTACAAAAGTTTGAACGAAGCCTTGACCCATGGTGGAATTGCCAATGATGTCAAGGTCAATCTCGACTATATCGACGCCGAAGAGATCGATGGTTTAAGCGATGAAGCGATGGCTGAGCGCTTCAAAAAAGTTGATGGCTTCCTGATTCCCGGCGGTTTCGGTACGCGCGGGGTTGAAGGTAAAATCAGTGCTGCCGGATTTGCTCGCCGCCATAAAGTCCCGCTCTTTGGCATCTGTCTCGGCATGCAGCTGATGGTGGTTGAATTTGCTCGTAATGCGGCGGGCTTGCAAGAGGCCAACAGTGCTGAATTTGACGCCGAGACCAAAGAACCGGTTTTCTACCTGCTCAAACAGTGGACCAGCCCGGACGGCAGTCAGACCTTTACTCAGGATGAAAACAGTAACAAAGGCGGTACCATGCGTCTCGGGGCTCACCCCTGCCGCCTGGATGAGGGATCTTTTGCCTGGCAAGCTTACAATCATAAGGGTAAAATCGCGGAGCGCCATCGTCATCGCTATGAATTCAACAATCAGTTTCGCGCAGCCCTCGAAGAGAATGGCCTTAACGTAACCGGCACCCATCTCCATCATGATCTGGTTGAAATTATTGAAATCAAGGATCATCCCTGGTATCTGGGCTGCCAGTTTCATCCCGAGTTCACCTCAAAACCGATGCGTCCCCACCCCCTCTTTGTCGCTTTTATTAAGGCGGCAGTGAAAAAAAGTAAGTCCTCATGATTCCCGTACAAATAAATGATAATATAACTATTGGCGGGCCTGAATCAGGCCTGGTTCTGATTGCCGGCCCCTGTGTTTTAGAGAGTCGGGACGGGGCTTTTAAAATTGCTGAAATGACGGCTGAGATTTGCCGGCGGTTGGCTCTGCCCTATATCTTTAAGGCCTCTTTTGATAAAGCTAACCGCAGCAGCATTGACGCCTATCGCGGCCCCGGACTGGAAAAGGGGCTCGAAATCATGGCTGCGGTTAAAGAGCAGTTTGAACTTCCGGTGACCACTGATATTCACACCGTCGAACAGGTTGAGGCTGCGGCGACAGTTGTCGACATCATCCAGATTCCCGCATTTTTATGTCGGCAGACCGATCTTTTGCTGGCCGCAGGCCGCAGTGGTCGAGTCGTCAATATCAAAAAGGGGCAGTTTATGGCCCCCGGTGATATGCGTCAGGCGGTTAATAAGGTGGCCTCGACCGGGAATCGCAGGATTCTTTTGACGGAACGGGGAACTACCTTTGGCTACAATAATCTGGTCGTCGATTTTCGTTCTCTGCCTTTGCTGGCAGCCTGCGGTTGTCCGGTGGTTTTCGACGCAACTCACTCAGTGCAGCTGCCGTCAGCCCAAGGCGATTCGTCGGGCGGTGATCGGGCCATGATTCCGATATTGGCCGCCGCCGCCGTCGCGGCCGGAGCCGATGCTCTTTTTATGGAAGTTCATCCCGAGCCCGATAAAGCTTTGTGTGATGGGGCCAATTCCTTGCCTTTGGCGGAGTTGGAAACTTTACTCAAACGTTTGGTGGCTTTGAGTAAGGTTTGATTTTCCTATGCTAAATTTTAAAGAAATAATTACCGAAGGGCAACGCACGGTTGCGGTCGAAGCCGCCGCTTTAGAGGATCTTGGCCGGCGGCTTGGCGATGACTTTGCCCGGGCCGTCGAGATGCTGGCGGCTTGTCAAGGCAAGGTGGTGGTTACCGGGGTCGGTAAATCGGGCATTATCTGCCGTAAAATTGCCGCTACTCTGGCGAGTACCGGAACTCCGGCTCTCTTTCTCCATCCGACTGAAGGCCTGCATGGAGACCTTGGGGTCTTGTCAGACTCCGATCTGGTTATTGCCATCTCCTACAGCGGAACCACTGAAGAGTTGATAAAAATCATCCCCACTTTAAAACGACAGGGTCTGCCGTTGATCGCCATGACCGGCAGCCGGGCCACTGAACTCGCCAAAAGTAGTGATCTGGTACTTGATATTTCGATCAATCGAGAAGCTTGCCCCTTGGGTTTGGCCCCGACTGCAAGTACGACGGTGACTCTCGCTTTGGGCGATGCTCTGGCTTCGGCTCTGCTCGCGGTTAAAGGTTTTAGCGCTGATGACTTTGCCCTGCGTCATCCCGGCGGGGCTTTAGGCCGTCGGTTATTGTTGCGGGTTGTCGACATCATGCACAGCGGTGATCAAATCCCCTTGGTTGCAGGTTCTGTCTCTCTCAAAGAGGCTCTCTTTGAGATGACCGGTAAAGGGTTGGGGGTGACCGGGATTAAGGATGATCAAGGCCTTTTAGTCGGCATCCTGACCGATGGCGATCTGCGGCGTCTCCTTGCAGAATATAAAAACCCTTTCGATCTGCCGGTGGCTGAGGTGATGACCTGTAAACCAAAATTTATTTTGTCAAATGAACTGGCGGCAACCGCCGTAAAAAAAATGGAGGATGCCAGAATTACTTCCCTCTTTGTTGTGGCGGAACGTGAGTCGCCGGATAATGGAATAAGACCGGTCGGAATTATCCATCTGCATGATTTGTTGCGGGCCGGAGTGGTTTGAATTATGGATCTAAAAGAGAAGATTTTGCCGATTAAGGCTTTGATTATGGATGTCGACGGGGTGCTTACCGACGGCCGCATTATCATTGACAGCAACGGGGTTGAGAGTAAACAGTTTGATGTTCGTGATGGTCATGGGCTGAAAATGCTGGCGCGCAGCGGCGTGACTTTGGCTCTTTTGACCGGTCGTCGCTCTCCGGTGGTCAGCCATCGGGCTACGGAACTTGGTATCGATATCGTTTTCCAGCGCTGTCATGATAAATTGAAGGCCTTTAGTCAGATTAGCCGACGTCTTGGCTTAAGCAATCATGAGATCGCTTATATTGGAGATGATGTGGTCGATATTCCGGTACTGCTTAAGGTCGGCTTTGCCGCCACGGTCGCCGATGCCGACCCCGAACTGGTTCCGGTTGTCGATTGGCAATCATCGCGGCCCGGCGGCCGCGGTGCGGTACGTGAACTCTGCCGGCTAATTATGCAGGCTCAAGGCTCTTGGGATAAAGCTATGGCCCGGTATCTGGTGTAAGTTGAAAAAAAAAGTTCTTATAGCTCTTTTGATACTTATAGCTCTCTCCGGCGGGGTTTATTATCTGGTCAAACAGGTGTTGCTTGACCCTTCGCGCCTGCCGATTGACTTGCCCAAGATAGCCAAGCATCTTGAGTTTGAGCTTGAAAATGTTCGTTATGGTCATACCCGGGCCGGTATCAAAAAATGGGAGTTGAGTACCCTTAAGGCCAAGCGTATCAAAGGCCGGGACGAGATTCTTCTAGAGGGGGTCAAAGCTCGAATCTATGCTGACGGCAAACTTGAGAGCGATACGCAGATCGTGGCTGAGCGTGGTTCATACGTGATTGAGAGTGGGGATATGCTGCTCGAAGGCCAAGTCAAAATTATCAATCGCCAATTTCAGATTACGACTGAACGCCTCCGTTACCAGGAATCTATAGAGGAGATTTCAGCCCCTGAAAGCCTGATCGTCGAGAGCGAAAAACTGACCATAACGGCAAATCAGGCAACTATCGATTTGCCGCGTCAGCAGCTCCATTTCAGGGGCGCGGTCAAGACTCGTATTCTGCTTTCCGGAGATGTAGGCAAAGATAAATTAAAAGCTAAACCCCCGGTTAAGATTAAAAAACGATGACCTTCGCCAAGACGGGATGAACAAAAACTGCGACAAAAACCTCCACTCTATCTCGGCTGGGGTCATTTCTTGACAATGGCGTATCGAGATAATCGGACAAATCAAAAAGCTACCAATAGCCATTGTCAAGATGTGACCCCATTCAAGAGGGCGAAGCAAAACAACAAACTACCATCTGCAACTTAATATAAGGCGGTTCGATGTTGAAAAACAGAGATAAAAAATATTTACAAATAGTTACCATTTTTTGTTTGAGCCTGGTTTTTTTATGCGCAGCCCAAATCGGGGTCAGCGCTTCAGCCCAAGGTTCACAAAAACCGGTTTTTTTCGGCAAAAGTAAAGATCCGGTCGATATCACCTCGGACAAACTTGACTTTGATCAGAAAAAAAATATTGCAACTTTTACCGGCAACGTCATCGCTCGTCAGGCAGAAACCTCGCTTGAAGCCGATACCTTGAAAGTATTTTTTGCCGAGTCCGACCAGAGTTTGCGGGAGATTATTGCTACCGGTAAAGAGGTGGTTATAAAATTACAGGGCAAGAAAGCCCTCTGTAAAAAAATGCACTACTATGCCGGTGAGCGCAAGATTGTTCTAACCGGCAACCCCTCCCTTGATGACGGCAAAAATGTTATCAGTGGCGAGGAGATCACTTTTTTTCTTGATGAAGAACGTAGTGTAGTCAAAAGCGGTCAGAAAAAACGGGTGAGGACAACGATTTTTCCCGGTCAGCGTGGTGGTTTGGGGTCGAAATGAGTTATCGCCTGGTGGTCAGTGAGGTTAGTAAAAGTTATCAGGGGCGACGCGTTGTTGATCAGGTGTCCATCGCTTTGGAGTCTGGCAGCGTAGTCGGTCTTCTGGGTCCCAATGGTGCCGGTAAAACCACGACTTTCTATATGGTGGTGGGTTTGATTAAGCCTGATTCCGGGAGCTTGCTGCTAAATGATCATGATCTTACCGGCCTGACTCTGCCTCAGCGAGCTCGTCTGGGAATCAGTTATCTGCCTCAGGAAGCTTCAGTTTTTCGTAAACTATCGGTGGCCGATAATCTTATGGCCATAATCCAGACCTTGGGGCTTAGCCGAGAGGAGGAGAAAAGCCGACTTAACGCCATGCTTAAGCGTTTTGGTTTGGAAAAAATCAGGCATAACCAGGCCTATACGGTCTCCGGTGGTGAGCGCCGTCGGGTTGAAATTGCCCGGGCTCTGGTCTTAGAGCCTAAATTCATTCTTCTTGATGAACCTTTTGCCGGAATTGATCCCCTCGCCGTCAACGATATTCAGCAGATTATTACTGAGCTCAAAGCCCAGGGTATCGGAGTTCTGATTTCCGACCACAACGTTCGCGAAACTCTTAACATCTGTGACCATGCCTATATCATGGATCAGGGTGTCATCCTTGAAGAGGGTGATCCGCAAACCGTTATTGCGAGTCCTAAGGCCCGCAAAATCTACCTCGGCGAAGACTTTCGCATGTAATACACGCACACCCCTCCCCTTTTTTGATTTTCCCCTTGTATTTCCTTTTCCTCTTTACTATACTTACAGGTATGATATTTGCTAATCTCCCTATTTTTTTGTGCTTGTTAATGCTTGATCATATTTCACTTACATGTCAATATCCTTAAGTCAGAATATTCGTCTCATCCAGACTCAACAGCTGGCGCTGACACCACAGCTACAACAGGCAATCAAGCTTTTACAGCTTAATCAGGTTGAACTTCTGGAGATGGTCAGCCAGGAGATGGTGACTAATCCGGTTCTCGAAGAAGCTGTGGATAAGGGCCTTGAAGAACTTGATCACGCCGAGCGCCAGCAGGTTGATAGTGATGAGCGCGCTCTCAGGGATGGAATGGACTCCGAAAATCGCCCTGAAACCCGCGAAGCCCTTAAAGACGTCGACTGGCAGCCCTATTTTGAGCAGCGCGGCATCAGTGGCAGCGCTCGTTCGGGGTTTGATAGTGATGAGCGGCCGTCCTGGGATTATAATCTGACTAAACCGGCAACCCTGATCGACCACCTTCTTTGGCAGCTCCAGCTTACCCCCTTGTTTAGTGAGAGAGAGTTAGATGTTGGTGAGGCCATTATCTATAGTCTTGATGAAGATGGTTATCTCGAAACCACCATTGACGAGCTTCGTGCCCGGCTCGGTTGTGAGCCCGAGATAGTTGAGGGTGTGTTGGTTCGGATTCAACAGTTTGATCCGGTAGGGGTGGCGGCGCGTTCCCTTGAGGAGTGTTTGCTTTGTCAGATGGTTCACTTAGGGATTGATAGTGAGCTTAACCGTAAAATTGTTGAAGAACATTTAAGTCAGCTCAAAACCAAAAATTACCGTAAAATTGCCCGTCTACTCCAGATCGATGAGGAGAAGGTTTTAACTGCGGTTAAGCTGATAATGACGCTCGACCCCAAGCCTGGCGCCCGTCATCAGCCCGATTCGACCCATGCCGTGGTACCTGAAGTTTTTGTTTATAAGAGTGACGGTCGCTTTGTCGTCTCGCTGAATGAAGATCGCTTGCCCCGGCTTGCGGTTAACAGTTACTATCAGGAGATAGCCAGCCAAAGGCGCGAACCCAACAACCTGACCCGCAACTATCTGACCGAAAAAATCCGGGCCGCGCAATGGTTGATTAAAAGCATTGAACAGCGGCAGAAAACAATATATAAGGTAATGGTCAGTATTGTTAAGTTCCAGGATGATTTTTTTGCCCGGGGAGTTCACTATCTCAAGCCTCTGGTATTGCGCGATGTTGCGGATGATATCGAAATGCATGAATCGACGGTCAGCCGGGTGACCCAAGGTAAATATGTACAAACCCCGCACGGGGTCTTTGAACTCAAATACTTTTTTAACAGCAGCATTAATCAGGGCGGTGGTGATATTGCGTCCGCCAGCGTCAAACAAAAAATTGCCGAATATATCAATAAGGAGAGTCCGACGGAACCGCTGAGTGATGATGCTATCGTCAAATTGCTGGCGAAAGATCACGAAATCAAAATTGCCCGGCGTACGGTGGCCAAATATCGTAATCAGCTCGGTATTCTGGCCTCCAGTCAGCGTAAAAAAATACTATAATTGATGGCTAAGTAAAAAGTTCCGATATCCTGCGTTGTTGTGGTTTGCCATCCCGTTACTTTTTACGAGTGTATCATAGTTACATTATTTCAACCTTTAACCGAAGGAGGATACTATGCAGATAAACGTTGTCTTTCGCCACATGGATCAATCGGATGCGATTAAAGAGTATGCGCTGGAAAAGCTCTCCAAGATCAAGAAATATCTAGATGGTCCACTCGATGTCAACGTTGTCCTTTCCGTCGAAAAGATTCGCCAGATTGCTGAAGTGACGTTTAATATCAACGGCTTCATAGTTAAGGGTAAGGAAGAGGCCGGCGATATGTTTGCCGCTATCGACCTGGTATCCAGTAAAATCAGCCGCCAGGTAAAACGCTACAAGAGTCGTCTGCGACAGAGAAAGGGTTCGCCCGGAATTGATGAAAGTCTGCTGACCAGCGTTGCGGTTGATATCTTAAGTGTTGACCATGATCTAGATGATTCGACGCCAAAACTGATTAAGAAGAGCAACTTTGCGGTTAAACCGATGAGCCCCGATGAAGCAATTATGCAGCTTAACCTGATGGATAATAATTTCCATGTTTTCCGTGACGAATCAACAGATCGAATCAATGTTGTCTATCGTCGTGATGATGGTAATTATGGACTTATTGAACCTCAATAGAGAACTATGAAAATTACTGATTATCTAACCTCTGAACTGGTTATCGCCGAGCTCGCGGAAACCGGTAAAGAGGAGGCCCTTATGCGTTTGGCGGCCGGTGTGAGCGAGGTTTTTTCTGCACTTTCTGAAGATAAAATTCTTACCGTCCTGCGTGACCGGGAAGCTTTGGGCAGTACCGGAATCGGGAGCGGGATTGCAATTCCGCACGGCAAGATGGCCGAACTCGAAAAAATCATTGTCCTTTTTGCCCGGAGCCGGAAAGGGGTTGAATTCGCTTCGGTTGACGGTCAACCGTCGCATCTTTTTTTTCTTCTTCTGGCTCCGGAAAACTCGGCCGGAACCCATTTGAAAATTTTGGCTCAGATCTCACGTATGTTGAAAAATCGTGAATTTTGCGAGAAACTGCTTAACGCTCCTGATGCCTTAAGCCTCTTTACCATGATTAAGCAGGAAGATGAACGTTCCTGATAGTGCCGACAACCTGAAGGTTACGGTTGCCGACCTGTTGGGGGATGAGGCGCGAGGGTTGCGCCTCATCCTGCTGACTCCGGAGGTTCCCCTAAGCCGCAAAATCATAAATTACCGGATTCAAAAACATGGTCTGATTTTTGCCGGGTTTACTCAGTTCTTTGAGCCGGAGCGAATTCAGCTCATGGGTACAGCCGAGGTCGCCTATCTTGAGACTTTGAGTGATCAGCGCCGTCTTGAGGTGATTGAGCAGCTGTGCGCATTACGGCCCATCTGTTTGGTCGCATCCAGGGCTTGTCCGCCCCCGGTGGAGCTCTTGCAAAAATGTCGGGAATACGAGATCCCGCTGCTTCAGAGCACCCTTTCGGTGGCCGCTTTTTTTGACGCAATCAACCGTTATTTTGAAAATTTTATTAATCCCGAAACCACCATCCACGGGGTTTTGCTCGACATTCATAGTACCGGGGTTTTACTGGTTGGTAAGAGTGGAATCGGTAAAAGCGAAGTTGCGCTTGATCTTATTCAGCGTGGACATCGACTGATTGCTGATGATGTTGTGATAATGCGTTTTCGGCCGCCGGCAAGTGTTGTCGGCGAAGCCAATGCGATCTTGAAATTTCATATGGAGATTCGTGGCTTAGGCATTATTAATATTGAAGATATCTTCGGCGTTACGGCAGTGCGTGAGAGCCAGCGGGTCGATCTTGTGGTTGAACTGGTTGCCTGGAAAGAGTATGACGGCAGTAAACGATTGAATTTAGATCAGGAAACCTTCCCGGTTCTCGGAGTCAATCTCCCGAAAGCAACCATACCGGTCAGTCCCGGCCGCAACCTGGTTACGATTGTCGAGGTCGCGGCTCATACCTATCGCTTGCAGAAGCAGGGTAAGCAGACCGGGTTGGCTTTGCTTGATGATCTGAGCAATCGTCTAAAAGCTGATTAAAGATGGTGATGAAAGAGCATAAAGGCCAAACCTCGGTAGTGATTGTCACCGGACTCTCCGGAGCCGGGAAAACCAGCGCTTTGAATGTGCTGGAAGATATCGGTTATTTTTGTATTGATAATCTTCCGGTTGCCTTTTTGCCGAAATTTCTCGAACTTTCCGGAAATTTTTCGCCGACGATCAAGGGCATCGCTCTGGTCATGGATCTCAGGGAGGAGCATTTCTTAAAGGGTTTCCCCGGACTCTATCGTAAGATCAAAAAGGCATCGATTGCCTTGGAACTTATCTTTCTCGAAGCTGATGATAAAAGTCTGATCAAGCGTTACAGTGAGACCCGGCGCAAGCATCCGGTTTCGGTTGAAGGTTCGGTCGTTCAGGCGGTAGCCCGGGAGCGGGAGCTTTTGCAGGAGATTCGTTCTTTAGCAAGCTGTCGGGTTGATACGAGCAATTTTACGATTCATCAATTTAAGGAGTATATTCGTAAAATTGTCACTGCCGATGACCATGTGGCCAAGCTCAATATTTCACTGCTCTCTTTTGGTTTTCGTAACGGTCTGCCTCTGGAGGCCGATATTGTTATGGATGTACGTTTTCTGCCGAATCCCTATTTTATTGAGGCTCTGCGGAGCATGAGCGGGCTTGATCAAGGGGTCAGGGAGTATGTTCTCGGCCATCCTGTCAGTCGCTCTTTTATGGAACGTTTTCAGGCTTTGCTGAAGATGTTGATTCCCGAATACTTAAAGGAGGGCAAGAGCTATCTGACCGTGGCCATCGGTTGTACCGGCGGCCGCCACCGTTCAGTAGCTATTGTGAGTGTTCTTGGGCAAGCTTTAAAGGATGAAGGCTACGAATTAGCTCTCGTCCATCGTGATCTTGTAAATTAATTAAAGTTGGTTTTTTGCCATCAAGAAATGAGGCAAAGAAAAATGTTCAGATGTGAGGCATGCAAAACCTGAGGAATGAGGCGTACGAATAGTACGCCTCAGTGACGAAGGTTGAAGCATAACGAATAAGGTGAACATTTTTCAAAGCCGTCTAGAGTGATGAAATGATTGCTGCGATAGTAGTAACCCACCACACCTTGGCCGAGCACCTGATTGCGACGTCTGAATTCATCGTTGGAGCCAACGAAAACCTGGTTGGTGTCGGTATTTTACAAAATGATGATATTGAGGCGGTACGCAAACGTCTGGTCGAGATGATAAAGAAGTTTCACAAAGATGGAAAAAAAGTTATTATCCTGACTGATATGTTCGGCGGTACGCCCTCTAATATCAGCCTTGCTCTCTATGA
>JAYEGS010000091.1:0-4320 GCA_034659215.1 Pseudomonadota bacterium
GCTGATGCGATCTACAAAGATCGACATACTCGGTGCGGCGGCGACCACTTCTTCCACCATTCGCCAATAATTTTTGTGATGTTCTTTGAGATTCTCTTCATCAAAATACATCAATTGAATAACAAAATAGATGCGGCGGCATGGAGTATCAGCCTCGGCCTCACTCATGAGATCCTTTTCCCGCAAAATCGGAACCTGATTCTCGATAATCAGATCGCTTCGCTTCTCCCCATTACTGATTACAGCTCCCGCAATGACTATCCTTTCATGAGGTCTCAGCGCAATTTTTAATGCCATACTCTTTTACCAACTCATCCTCTTACCGGCTAATCGAGAAAGGGAAGATCTTGGTGAACTCCGGTTTTTGGTCGCCCCATTGAGAGATCGAAAGCGGCCAACTGCTCCTGAGCTTCATAACTTAGTTTAAAAATTTCAGCCTCTCCACCTGTCTCTTGATTAAATATCTTTTTGACACTCACTTCGAGACTCGCGCGTCGTGCGGAAAGAACTCCAGAGACTCGTTCAAGGTTTTCAATCACAGCCGGCAATTCACTATCTTTCAGCTCTTCGACCGGGTCGTTCAATTCGACCAACCCCAAAACACCATCTTCCAGCAACGACTCCACTTCAGGTGGAAAGGTCAGTTGATCAATCTGCAGACGCAAAGACTTATAACTGTTGAGCAGTTCAGCCCGCTCTTCACTGCCATGGGGATAGGGCGGAAACATCTTGCGAATTTCAATCAAGTCTTTCTTAGCCTGTTGGATCCCTTGATCAATCTCCTCCATGGCCTGGTCTGCAACCTGAACTTCACGGGAAAGACCAGTTTTCTGCTGCCATTCAGGCGTCACCACACGCCCTCCCAGCCCTTTACTCAGCTGATCAAAAAACTCAAACCTAGAGGAGGTTTCGAAAACACCCTCTTCAGACGACACGCCATCGGCTCGCCGCTGATTGGGGGCTCGTGTCAAGCCGGGCGGATTTGCCCGTCGTTCCAGAACCTGGCCTCCACCTTCCATTATAATCGGATTGATAATCATCTTCATACCTCCATTTTCACGCGGATACACTCAGAGGAAACAAGTCCCTCTGAGTGTATCTCTCCTTAGCGAAATTACTCTATCGCTGTCTAGAAGAGCCGCAGTACCGACTGCGCCGCCTGTGAAGCCATGCTCAGAGAAGAAGTACCCAAACCCTGACGGGTCTGCAACATCAACATGTTGGCACCCTCTTCATTCATGTCGGCGAGGGTCAATTGGTCGGCACCGTCGTTGAGGGTATTAATCATATTGGAGGTAAAATCCTGTCTGATCGTAATTGTCGAAAGGTTGTTAGCCATGGTTTTGGCCTCAGAACGTAGAGTCGTCCGCGCTGCGTCAAGCAATTCGATATCAGCATTAATTGCTGTAGTATCACCATTGTTAGTGGTACCATCAACCCAACTTGCTGCAGCTACTGAAGTCATCGTCAAACCAGTAGCAGAGGAATCAAAACCGGTTAACGTAACCGAAGCATCACCCTTTTCATCGAAAGAAACTTTCAACGTATCATCAGTACCATCCAAAAGGTTGACACCTTTATAACCGGCATCTTCAGAAAGCTCATCAATCTGAGTTCTTAAAGCATTGTACTGATTTTCAAGGCTCACAATATCCGCTGACGTATCAGCTGAAAGAGCCGACTGAGCCAAAGATTTAGCGGCTGCAACCAGATCGGTAACCGCTTCGATACCGTTATTGCCGGCCTTAACCAACTGAATCGCTTCACCCATCTCGTCTTTACGACCAGCGAGGTCACCAGCGCGTTGGCGATGGCCTTCGGCGGCAAAGTAGTTAATCGGATCATCGAGAGCGGTTTTAACTTTATAACCGGAACTCAAACGATCAGCGGTGCGATCCATCAATTTTGCTGTATTCTGCATGCTGTAAAGATTCTGCCGCATTCCCGCGGTCAATGAGATATCTGCCATTTTGTTTCTCCTTTTCTAGGTTTTTCCTCAGCAATTCTTGCCGAGGTCAAGCATTAGTTCATAAAGTTGAATTTTGTCTTACTACCTTTACTGTTTTACCAAAATCTCTTTTATACCCTCCTTTTTAAATTAATTATGGTTCGTTACCAAAGATCAGTTTATTATCTGTTGTGTTTTGTCTTTCATTAACTCTCTTTTCGACCAGTAAAATAAAAACTTTAGTAAAAAATTGATGGCGTCGTAAAAAAGTTCCGATATCCGGCGTCGCTACAATTTTTCAAGCACTCGACATACTACTTGTATAGTCTCGCACCTGAAAAATCACGACTCCTTGTCTATCGAAATTTTTACTTAGCCATCCCGTGACTTTTTGATGGCGTCGTAAAAAATATTGATTAACGTAAATAATCAAGGATCGAGGTTGTCATAATTCGACTGGATGACGCCAGAGTTGCCTCGTAGTGGTTCTGAGCGGCATAGTATTTCATGATCGCCTCTTCCATATTGACAGTTTCCAAACTGTCAATTGCATCTTTCAAGTTTTGCGAGCGGACATCAAGACTTTCCTGACTGGCTTCGATATGGTTGCGGCGGGCCGCGATTGAAGCCCGTTCTGCGGTAAAATGAGTGAGATACTCTTCCAACTGAGAAACCTGTTGGTCAAGCACGCTTTCACTTTCATGCCGATCCAGCCCCTCATTAACCGAGAGCCCCAAAGTTCCAGACAAGACATCGGGGCTATTTTCCCGCAGCTCAAAACCATCGTCGGAAACCAGGGTCAGAGCTCCATTATTGCTTGCATAAACTGTACTATGACCGCCAATCGGCACAACAGCATTATAGGTATCAACTTCCTGAGGCGGCCCGACTTCCATGCCTCCGGGGTGATAATCGGTAATTCCAACGGCCGTTCCCAACCCAGTTTGTGTATGCGCAGCATTTGCCAACTCGACTGTAATCGCCTGACCATCGGCTTCCGTACTGGTTAAGACCAGATTGTAGTCATAGGGAGTTGTGTCGTCAGATTCCGGTTCATAAGTTGCCCAAACCCCAGTCTGATCACTTTCACGATTAATTGCAGCGGCCAATTCACGAATATTGGTTAGAGCAGCATTACTGGCTGCATCACTGGTCTCTAAAGGAACCACAGCAAAATCGACTGCGCCAATATCCACACCATTGATTTTCAAATCACCGGCCGCCATTGTCCGGTCATCACCAACCGCAAAGTTCGGTAATGCCCCCCCCGAAACCTCAGCGCGCAAACGAGCCGTCACCCCCGGGGCCACGGCGTCATTAATATTCCAGGCATTATTGGCTATATAATCATACGTATCAGCACCGCCGACATGAGCCGCCCCGACTGCAGTTGAAGTACCATCAGAATGAAGAAATTCGAGTTCTCCAACCGCCAAATTACGCACCGTCGGCACCGGATGTTCGGTTGAAGTACGAGAGCGTGCATTACTGCCATCTTCCATACCGGCAATCATCCGGGAAAAGAGCTCAAAAATATCACGAGAGTCACTATCCTGACTCTTGTCTTTACTGAAAAGGCCATCTATTTCGCGGCCATCAAGTGTAGACCCGCCACCAACAACATTGAGCTGTAAAGTTTGCAGAATCCCGACCTCCATTGAGATATCGCCGCCATCACCGTTATAGACAGCCCCCAGATGGAAATTTGTCGTTGATATTTTAGAGTAGGTCTCTATCTCTCGCCGCTGGTAACCGGAAAAGAGGGAGCCGCCATTATTGATCGTATTGGCCAAACCATAAAGACGATCCTCAAATTGGCGAACCTCCTGAATCATAGTTTGCTGCATGGCGCTATCTTGCGTACTGGGCCAGGCCGTCATAACCCCTTTGGCATCAAAAAGTACGGAATGGGCTTGCTCGGTCACGGTTCCGGCCACAGCCAGTTGGTTATCACCTTGAACCATATTGCGCCCCAACTGACTGATCTTGACATCCTCTGATTTATAGGTCAAAACCGCCGTCGCACTAACCGGAGCTTCCGAAACCCGACTGAAATTCTTACCCGTTGAAATCTGCTGCAGATAACGATTACGCTCTTCAGCCAATCGCGACAAGTTGCTGTCAACACTCATATAAAAATGATTTTTAGTAGTCCGTATCATAATCACACCTAAATCATGTCGTTGAGAATTTGCATTAACTCATCAATCGTCGTCACCATCCGGGCCGTCGCTTGATAGGCATGCTGAAACTTGATAAGATTGGTCATTTCCTCATCAATCGAGACACCGGAGACTGACTCTTCGCGGATATTGAGCTGTTCTAAAACCATCATTGATTGACTCTGACGCGACTGCGCTGTATATGAAGCC
>JAYEGS010000092.1:0-4300 GCA_034659215.1 Pseudomonadota bacterium
AAGAACCATGAAATCCCATTACCCGAAATTCACCGGATTCCAGATACCCCTTTAGAGCTCCAACAATCTCCCCCTCATTGCTCAGTTTAATTGTTTGGATTTCGTCGAGAATTACCGCATCAAAACTGGAAATAATGCCTGCTTGTTGGCGACTCATATCGTAAAACAATTGAGCTCGAGTCACCACGCCACCACTGATGAGCCACGCATGGCGAGATAATTGACTATAAATATAAGACTTTCCCGTACCTTTAGGAGCGAGTTCAATCATATTGACACGAGGTTCAATTAAGGGAATCAGCCTTGTTAGAATTAGCAATTTCTGCCTTGTGCTATATTTTCGTTCATCGTACCCCATAGTACGAGTCAGAAGTACCAGCCATTCAGCCAAATCAAACTCTTTTCGTTGTTTTAAAAAATAGCCAAGATCAATGCTCGCTGCCTGCATAGGATTAAAGGCTGTCATAACAACTTCAAAGCGGTCCTTTTTATCTTGAGAAGGCATCCACGTTAAGGTTCCACTCCCCCAGACATTGCCCATTAAAAGCAATGGATTTACATCCACAATTGAATCAAGGACACGGCCAGTTACATCCAGAGAAGGAATTTTCAATTGCAACGTCCCTTTTGTCGGATGAACCTTTACACCAAATGAATCTAAAATCTTGAGCGGATTACCGTTGCAGATCTCATACATCAACGTTTCTTTCTGCTTTTTATCCGGTAAATATTTTTCGATGAATTTTCTAATCCCGTCACTGTTTACCCCTCCATCGTTATCACTATATCGGCTAACCAGCCAATCAGAGACAAACGCAGGAATTACGCGCCCGGACAGTCCAGCACTTGCGGCTAAACCTTTATGTACACAAACATCCGGGAATGAACTGGAAATTTTGCCGTCAATATACTCTTGACTTATTTCAGATTTCAAAATCATCATCAAACTCAGTTGACATCGCACCTGTTGTCGGCACTTTTAAAATTAGATTGTTTTCCATTTCCCCAGCCAAACTTTTCAAACGATATCGCACCGAAAATTCGACCATACTTTCACTTACTCCAGAAGCATTAAATTGAGAGTGAAACTTCCCTATATCATTTTTAGCTATTCTCATTGGCAAACTGGAAGTAATATCCAAACCTCTGACATCCATTTCAATGATTGTAACCGAGTAGCCATTTGGGTTCGATATATTGAGAGTAAGATTGTTGTCAGACCGCTTACGAAAAATTTCACCCTCTAGTGAAAAAGTTAAAGGATCAAGAAACGCAGGCTTGTCTTCGCTTAAAAGAAACCAGGGAACGGCCATTTCTTGAGGAGAACAACCACCATGCGTAGCCCCTTTAGGACGCCTATTAAAACAAGAATAGCCCAAAAGAATAACCATTTCATGGTTCAACCCATACAGGTCAGGATGTAGTACCCAAATTTGTTCTTGGTCGAGATCCTTAACATTTTCAACTTCAGAACTAAATATAGTTCTTGATTTACCAGTCTTGCCTACTGAACCATCCACTACTAAGGCATTTTTGGGGATAACCGTATAACCGTGGTCACTGCAGATGACTACCGACAAGGATTCCCCATACATAGTCTTAAAATCCTTCAAACACCGGACAATCTCTACCGCCTGTATTCTAACATATTCAGCATATTTCTTCTTTCTAAGATATTGGCGGATAGTTGTATGAAGAAGTTCCCGATCAAGATAATTGTCTAAATAGAGGTATACTTTGGCAGGTTCTTGAATAAGTTCTAAAAGAGTTCCATCTTTGTCTGTTCTTGAGCGAATATCATCTTCCTGAATACCAAGATACCCCTGTAATAACGCCTCGTAAAATGAGGCATTCGGTACTTCATCTGGAATTTGCGACTTCATTTTCCCAGAGACAAGAGCGGGTTTTGAAATATAGGTTTGCGTGGGTAAAAATGCAAAGAAAGGAGTTGGATCACTTAGAGGGAAAACCCCATTCTCCTGCATAACTGGTAGTAGTTCATCGTGAGCACAAAGATAGTCTAACCCATCAAAAACAATCATTAAGATATGATCACCCGCAAGAACTCGCTCCTTAAGTTGGGCGATCTGGCTATAAGCCATCCCCTCACCAAACAACATACCTGTATAATGTTGCTGCAGCCACATCTCGAACTCTTTAACACAAGATTCGGTTGAATCTACCTGCCCAAGCAGTGAGCAAGAGTCATAAAATGGTAAGTATTCGTTTGCAACCCAATCCTTAACCGTACTAATCGAACAATCTACTGCCAAAGTAGAAGGCTTTTTGGCCGGGACAAGTTGATGAGCCATGGAAAGAACTTCAGGAAATTTCTCAAATTTTACAATTTTTTCATAAAATGACTGACTAATAGAAACTTCTTTTTGTAATTGTTTACGAAGCTGATCCATGAGAAAACTCTTCTCAAAATCCAAAAAACCAGAGATAAAGGACAAGGCCATATCAGGAGAGGAACCCCATTTCTCCAAGAGAAATAACCTGGCGAATGCCGCAATATTTTCCGGTAGCTGAACAGCCAGAGAAAGGCGTGGTAACAAATGACGATTGGGAAATTGAGAAAGCTCATGCCAAATTTGATCCTGCTGAAGCCAGGCCGAAACTTTATCTTCAGGGAACAATGATAAGAATTGTTCCCAGACAATACACCGTGCTCTCATAAAGGGATCTTTTTTCAGCCATGAAAACAATTCAGGATTATCAGGACTACTAAGACTCCAATACTGGAGCTGTTCACGCAGAAGCTCTTTCTCCAGAGAATGTAGAGAGTTTTCCTTACATTTTAGCAAATAAGCAAAAAACTCAGATAAATCTTCAGGAGAATCAGGAGCCTTTTCCCGCCAAACCTCACCCAGCAACACCCTTTTTAACCAGTTTTCGACAGATTCACGCTGGCCAGGTTGTTTTTCGGATTTATCAAGCAAACCAAGTTCAACAATCCAACTCGGATTCGCCTTTAAATATTTTGGCACAATGGATTGCTGTAACCTGCTTGCAAGTTCGGCGACCGGGTCAATAATACGTTTTTGAGCGCCATATTTAGCGGCAGCATCAAACCAATCAAAAAGTGCCGGGTTACGGACAATAACCCGTAAAGATTCACCTGTTTCAGAATGTGACTTGATTTTCACAAGCTCACCTTCAAATTGGAATGGCTCCGTAATAAGGCTATCAGAATCTTCCGCATCATAGAGACCATATTGGTCACAAACAATTTCAATCATGGCCTCTACGCCCCAAATACATGTTTTCCGACTACACGATGCAAGATAGCTACTTTTTCTTTTTCATCCAGCCCTTTACCAAGTTGATCAATGGTTGAATTCAGCATATTTTCTAAAACTTGGCCGTTTGCTGATAAATCATCCAATAAGTCAAAAATACGTTCTTTGTTCTGTCCCTTGAGAGATAGGCTGAGACGTCCTTGACCAGACCCGATACTATGATTAGGATTAGGCATTGGAAGGTGAGTCTCAGGGACAAATGTATCGACAAATTTCTTTGCCGAATCAAGCTTTGCCCCAAATTTAACCACCAACTCATCACCCCATGAAGCTACATCTAAACCAGCCAAACTCTCAGCAATTTCTAATAAAATGTCCTCATTTATTTCGGGGTTATCTCTGCAAACATTCACGAGGATTGCTGGTTCACCGTTATAAGTATAATTTTGTTTCTCTTCAGAAAGACCGGAAAACCATGCTGACAACCCCTGCCCAGAACCCGGCTCAGAAACCTGATCAAAAACAATCCCACATTCATCTACAATCCTTTTATTAAGCTTTTCAAGAAGATTTTCAAATTCCTCTTTTATCGGCAAAACAAGCTCCTCAACATCTTTTTGCTTAACCTTCTTATCCGTATCAAAAACATGCTGAAAAGCATCTTTCAACAAAACTTGTTGCGTATTTGGTTCAAGTTCCGCAAGGGGGCGAAAAATATACTCACGCAACACATCCGCTGCATCTGAGACTTGACTGGTTATTTGAGCATGCTTAGGAAGTGCCCGCCACCATGTACCAATAGCAGAACCAACCTTTTTCACCCGCTCTAAAGACGGATCGGCAGGAATAAAGTCAACAGCAAATAATTTTGCCATAGCATTAATCAATGCATTTTGGTTGGAACTAACGTTGACATAGATAAGTTTGTATTTTTCCGGTGAAGTAAAGACCTTCTCCAATGTGTCGCTTTCGATGAAGGTAATTATTTCCACCTGGTTCGCGCTACGTTGTAATTCAAACGAGATGTTGCCAAGCATCAGCTCCCTGTGAGCTACTGT
>JAYEGS010000093.1:0-4265 GCA_034659215.1 Pseudomonadota bacterium
GGTTTAATTGCAGTTTTTCGCCCCAAACCATTCCAGCGCTGAAGATCGGCAACCCGCAAATTATAACGCCGGGCAATCTTCCACAAACTATCGCCCCGACGCACCCGATAGCGAGTTTTCTTACCCGAAAACCCTGAGCCTGAAGGTGAATAAGCTAATTTGGCCGGGCTGCCGGATCGGTAAATTTGTTGATCAAAGACCACCGGCCCGCTACCCGTCACCCGAACCGGAATCAAAAGATCACGTCCGGCCCTAATTCGGTGACTGCGCAAACCATTCAGCTCTTTGATCTGCCCGATTCCGGTATGATAGCGTCGAGCAATCGTTGAGAGCGTATCCCCTTGACGAATCCGATGTTTGCGGAACGTAATCCGTTTTTCCGGCGGCAGGTTGAGCAAAGCACTCTGACAACGCTGCCCCGTACCATTGGGCACCCGGAGCTCATAATCTTTCACTTTTGGCGGCGTACACCAATAAGTAAGTTCAGGGTTGAGCTTGCGAATATCTTCGACCCGAGTCCCGGACGCCCAGGCCAGAACCTTGAGATCTGTGGCATCATCAACCTCTACCAGGTCAAACGTAAACGGCTTCTCATATTCAATATCGGTGAAACCATACTTTTCCGGCTCTTTGGCGATCATAATCGCCGCCAGCAGTTTGGGAATATATTCACGGGTCTCACGTTTGAGATAACGAAAACGGGCCATCTGCCAAAAATCATCGGTTTTATGACGCCGCATGGCCCTTTGAATCTTACCTTCACCGGCATTATAGGCAGCAGCGGCCAGATACCAGGAATCGAACATTGTATAGAGGTCGCAAAGGTAGGCGGCGGCAGCGTAAGTCGCCTTTACCGGATCACGACGTTCATCAACCCAGGCATTAATTTTAAGTCCATAACGCCGCCCGGTGGCACTGATAAACTGCCAGGGACCACAAGCCCGGGCCCGAGAATAGGCGTGGGTCTTAAAACCACTCTCAATCAGAACCATGTAGGCCAGCTCTTCCGGTATATCATGCTCACGCAAAACCTTACGCATCATCCCCAAATAGCGGTGGGAACGGGCCAGGGAACCGTGCATGAAGCGATTCTGCACGGTACTGAAATATGAGATAAAATGCCGCACCTTGGCATTCATAACAATCGGAAAATGATAGCGGGCTCCGGTTCGGGCCTGAAGCTCAATCTCGGCATCGGCGGCGGTCGCGGGCAAGGTTCCGGAAGCCGAGGCCCCCATATCTTCGAGATAGTCAAGAAAAACCGTTAGTGTCGAATCATCCTCTTCCGACTCAACCAAGGCCTCGGCAAGCCAGAAATTATCTTCCGGCCCGATACCATCGTCCAGACATTGGCAACTTTCATCATTTAATAAAAGTGACGAATCGGAAAGTGCCGTATCACTCCCGCCATCCCGCAATCCGGTTTGGATTCCGCTACAAGAAACTAAAACAAAAAGCAGGAGAAAACAGAACCACAGGCGGCAATGTGCCCGAGTGATTGGCTGAAAATGAGATTTATCGATTATAATCATCCTTCCCTTATAACAAATTTTCCCAATCCCTGGCAATAACGAATTTCAAGGTAGCGGACTAAAACAGAAAAAGACCGGTTGCACTATAGTGCAACCGGTCTTTTTTAAGATATTTTGTTACTATTCAGGTACCTACCATAAAGTCAAAGCAAATAACGCGAACATTGCTTCGCCCACTTCGAAGGGGACACAGCTCAGCCCGTCACGGGCTAAGGCCCGGCCTGGAGGTATGTCCCCACACCGAGACAGTTTTAGCAAAGGGATGGCAAAGTAAAAATCACGACGACGCAGGAGATCGGACTTTTTACAACGCCATCTAGCCTTTGATGATGCGTGGGAGCAACATCTGATGATGCGGACAGATCGAGTCCGGATTCTGGTAGACAGCTTGAGTGAAGGTTACCATATAATCACGAACTTTCGCAAAATCGACGACCTCATCAACAAAACCCTTTTTCACACAGTAAGCGGGCCGGGACTGATCGTAATATTGCTGAGCCAGATCATTCATTTTGTTGATCGTCGGCTGCAGGTCATTACCTTTGTCTTTCTCTTTAACCAGACGCCGGGAAAATGCGGCAGCTGCGGCAGTTTCACCATGCATAACTTCAATCTCGGTAGTCGGAGTTCCCAGCGTAAAGACATTATTGCGATTACCCTGCGGGCCGCATTTAACATAGTGGGCCGCCGCCGTTCCTTTACGCACGATGACAGTCATCATCGGCAACAGGGAACTTTCGATCGAATACATCAAAGACATACCCAGACCTAACATTTCAGCTTCTTCGGCAACATCACCAACATCAATACCCGAGGTATCCTGAAGCCAAACCATCGGAATTCGGTCACGACCACAATAGGTCGTAAAATCACTCATTTTGATCAAGCCCTGACGATAGAGTTTACCGCCAATCCCCATATAGTCGGCATATTCAGGATATTTGGCCCCAAGAAAGCCTTGCCGGTTAGCGACGATACCAACCGGAAAACCATCAATCTTGACCAGACCGCAATAGATTTCCGGGCCATAATCGGGACGGAATTCAGAATGTTCACTGTTATCAACCAGACGCGAAATGATCTCATCCATGTTGTAGGTCGATTTCTGGTTGTAAGGCACCATATAGTTAAGATCTTCACCGGAAAAACGAGGCTCTTTCGGCTCCGCGACCCGGAAAGTCTCGGGAGCGTAGGCCGGCATTCCGGCAACACACTTTTTGATGGCATCAAGAACGCCCTCTTCAGTCTCAAAAACTTCACGCATGAAACCGGTTTTGTCGTGATGAATTTTAGTGCTTCCCGGTGGAACCACTTTGAGATGTCGCGTACTCTCAATCAACTCTTCAGCCCCTTCAAGATCAAAATGACCTTTAGGACTCATTCCACCGACGATACCGCCGCCGCCAACTGCCATATTGGAGTCTTTGTGGGCAAAAATAATTGCCGGGCTAATGGCATGATATCCACCACCGGCCGGATTGGTACCATACATACCAACAATTACCGGAATCCCTTTCTGGGCGAGCTCGGCATGACGAAAGAAGACCCGGCCGCCGGAACGCCGACCGGCATAAACTTTCTCTTGCTCGGTCAACTTGACGCCGCTGCAATGCAATACCCAAATCAAGGGAATACGCAGCTGCTCAGCCATATCCTGAGCCCGAAAGATATGTTCGGCCTGACCCGGAATCCAGGCCCCGGCCAACACTTTATTATCGGAAGCAATCACTGAAACCCAACGACCATTAATCTTGGCCAAGCCATTAACAACTCCGGTGCTATCTTCGACATTATCTTCAGGATCGAAAATCGAATTCATCGGCCGGAAAGTGCCGGGATCAAGCAAGTAATCAAGCCGCTGCCAGGCTGTCATCGCACCCCGTTGATTGATCTTCTCAGCCGGAAAACCAGCATCCTTCACGCGCTTTACTTCGCCCTCATAAAGATCCATAACCTCTTTGATCGAAGCGGCACTCTCAGCGGCTTTCTCTTTCTGCTTATCCCTCAGTTCTTTTCCGAACAGAGGCATCTCAGCAAAATACTTTTTCATGGTACTCTCCTTGTGATCATCAACAATCACGTTAAAGTTATTCTAATTGCTATTGTCCACCACTCCAACTTACTTCGCTATCGGATGGGGGCCGGGTAACCATTACAACACTTCACCGGCCGTCATTGTTCCTTTTTGAACAATGACGGCCGGGAGCTAGATAGCAGATACACTACGATAATGCAAGGAACTTTGCCAGTGGACTGGCAAAGTCACATTTTACCGATTTGCTTTGCGAATTCCGAGCTGATCCTGAGCCATAATAAACTTACAGATATTGGTTGAACCTTCTACCATGGCATAGGTCGGTGCATCGCGGAAATAACGGGCTACCGGATATTCGGGAGAATAGCCATAAGCTCCGAGAATGCGCATGGCATACTGGGTGCATTTATAGGCCAGCTCACCAGCCAAAAATTTGGCCGCCGCAACTTCCACATTATTGGTCAACTGGCCTTGATCTTTCTGCCAGGCAGCTTGATAAACAACCAGGCGGGCCGCCGCGATCTCCGCAACCATCTCTCCGATCATCGATTGATTCATCTGAAACTTGCCAATCGGCTGACCGAACTGTTCACGCTCCATGGCATACTGAGTAACCGTATCAAGACAAGCCTGAGCCAGACCAACCCCACCGGCCGCCGCCGAAAGCCGGGTCTGAGAAAGTGAACCAAAAACTATTT
>JAYEGS010000094.1:0-18925 GCA_034659215.1 Pseudomonadota bacterium
TCATGTTGTGATGGCGTCACTTCATGATGCATTTTTTCAAAATGAATGCCGCTTTTATCTAAAGTTTGAACAATTCTTCTGCGAACAAACTCCCCTTTATCTTGCGGACCGGCATAAAAATACCCGGCTTTGTCACTATGAACATCAGTACTGAATTCATCATCGGTTAATAAAAAGAATTCATGTTCAGGGCCGGCAAGAAAGCGTAAGCCAAATTCCGATTCTGCTTGATCTAAGACATTTTCCAATAGTGATCTGGGGTCACAAGATGATCTTTCTCCGTGTTCCTCACTAATTCTTCCGATCAAGAAACCAAGCTTTTCATTTGTGAACTCAATTTTACGAAAACTTGTTGAAATAGGAATAATCAGCTTGTCACTATCATCAACCGTTCCATGACCCGGAACGGAACTACCATCAAAGCCGACCCCTCGATCAAAAAAAGAGGTGACATTTTTAGGGTTCACCTGAAGTGAAATATTTCTTCCATTCAAATCTGTGGTAAAAACCTGAACTATGTCTACTTCGGCAAAGGCTTGCTCCAATTTTTCATAAATGATTTTTTCCATCACAATCCTCTTTTTTGGTTAATTAAGTTATGAATTATGCGGCAGATCGTTCTTCGATTTGCGATCCCGGGACGGCGGCGGACAATGCCACCGGCAACCTCAACCGTTCAATTATATCTCAAGTCAAAGATATATCGTAACTATTAGAACACACCACCTTAAAAGTAAACACCCATTTTGATCTTTTGGTAATAAAAAAGTCTGGGCACACAGGCCGGGCTTCTCAGCAATTCACTTCTGGTGTAACTGTTCTGTCAGTGGAGGTTATGTGCCGACACATCAGGCCAAGGCCGATATCGAAGGTTACAGCAAAACCAAGGTAAGGATGGGGTGATTTGATGATAAAATTAAGGAAGGTCACCTACTACACATCAACAATAACAAAGCCGCTAGTGGTCTCGATCGCCGGGTCCCAACTAATTACCCTGAAGGAGATCACTAACGGCTTTTCTTCTTTGAGAGAAGGCCACGACCAACCTTCCAAGTGCTGCCGAGGGGCGCACTCCCGATTCTATAGATAGCCCTGAGATATCCCCCCCCGATCAGGGCACCTTTAACGCTACCGGCCAAAGAAGTCTTGCTCACCGAACTGAATCCCTAAGCCGGTCGGAAACCTGGCACTCAGGATGCTGCCACGTGGTTTACGAGTCCCAGTGGAGTCAGTAACGATGAGGTTTGAGTTGGGTCTGGCCGACAGTACCAGAAAAAGTGACATCCCCGTGGCGAGTCATCTCACGGATCATAGCCTTCGAGCGCACCCCGCTCATGCGCTTACCAACTCTAATTATAAATATAACCAGAAGATCTTGAATTGTCAAATAACGGTTAGTGCTTTTGAATGCCAGCATGTTTGAAAAAATGATCCTATGGGTTGAGAGTCTACTGAAATCGAAAGAATAATTGAGTATTTAAATTTCGTTCGAGGAATAACACCGAAAACCATTGCCTGCTGAAGGTGATCAATGATATAGGCGCGCTACGCGAAGACCACGGGGCTAGACCTTGTGGTTTTTTGTTTGATGGCGTCGCCATCTGACTCTTTTTTGCAAATGCATCAATATTTATTTCAGGAAATAAACCACCATGATCAGTGCATCAAATATCTGTCTCGCCTATGGCAAACGTAATATTTTCAAGAATGTAAATATCAAATTTACCCCCGGTAATTGTTATGGCCTTATCGGCGCCAACGGAGCTGGAAAATCGACCTTTCTTAAAATACTGGCGGGCGATTCAGAGGCTGATAAAGGGGAAGTTACTATCGGCAAGGGTTTGCGCCTGGCCGTACTCCGGCAGGATCAGTTCGCCTTTGATGAAGAAACCGTATTCAATACCGTAATCAAGGGTCATGAGCAGCTCTATGCCGTCATGTCTGAACGTGAAGCGATCTATGCCAAAGAGGAGTTCACTGAGGAGGACGGCATCCGCTCCGGCGAACTCGAAGCAGAATTTGCCGAGATGAATGGCTACGACGCCGAATCGGAAGCGGCAATTTTGTTGAAGGGCCTGGGGATTCCTGAAGAGCTGCGGCAGAAGAAAATGAAAGAACTGGAAGGTGGAGAAAAAGTCCGTGTTTTGCTGGCACAGGCACTCTTCGGTAATCCCGATGTGCTCCTTCTGGATGAGCCAACCAACCACCTGGATCTTAAATCGATTCGATGGCTTGAAGAGTTTCTTGATCGTTTTCACAATACGGTCATTGTGGTTTCGCACGACCGCCATTTTCTCAATCAGGCATGTACCCATATTGCCGATATCGATTTTGGAACCATCCGCACCTATGTTGGCAACTACGATTTCTGGTACGAAGCCAGTCAACTGGTTTTGAAGCAAAAGCAGGATGCCAACAAAAAAGCGAGCGTCAAGGCAAATGAGCTTAAGGATTTTATTGCCCGTTTCAGCTCCAACGCCTCCAAAGCCAAACAGGCGACCTCGCGTAAAAAACTCTTGGAAAAACTCGACATCACAGAGTTGCCGGTCTCATCACGCAAGTATCCATTTGTGATGTTTAAGCCCGAACGCCCCTGCGGCAATATCATCCTTGAAATCGAAGACTTAAGTAAAACAATTGAGGGTGTCAAAGTGCTGGATGGTCTGAATCTGATCGTCAATAAAGGAGACAAAATAGCTTTCGTCGGGGGCAACAGTGTTGCCAAGACGACCCTGATGCAGATTCTTGCCGGTGAACTCAAACCCGATAGCGGCAGTTTTCGCTGGGGGGTGACAATCACTAACTCCTATTTTCCCAAAGAGAACAGTGCATATTTCGCAAACAACCTGAGCCTTATCGAATGGCTGAGCCAATATTCACCACCCAACGAGGGGGAAACTTTTGCCCGGGGCTTTCTGGGTCGGATGTTGTTCTCTGGCGATGAAGCCACCAAAATGACCAATGTCCTCAGTGGTGGCGAGAAGGTGCGCTGTATGCTGGCGCGGATGATGCTGACCAATGCCAATGTGCTGCTGTTCGACGAGCCCACAAACCACCTCGACCTGGAATCAATCACCGCTTTCAACAATGCCTTACTCCAATTTTCTGAAGTGGTACTCTTTACCTCCCATGACCATAAATTTGTTTCGACCATTGCCAACCGGATCATTGAATTGATTCCTGGTGGAGTGATTGATCGGGTCATGGGTTTTGATGAATATCTGGAAAACCCTGAGATCAACGCGCTGCGTGGGAAACTCCGCCATGCTGAAGCCGATTTAAAATTGTAGCAGACAAAAAAGGAAAAAACACTATGGCTCTGCCGTGGAAAACACTCGACCAATTTATAACTGAAGATGAGGGAATTCTGGAACTCCGGCAGCGCGGCAAAGGGGACTATCTCATCACCGTCGGCTCTCAGGTGCTGATGAACAGTAAAGCCCAGCGCTCGGAAATGGCTCTCGGCAAACTCGGCTGTCAGGGTCTGATGCAACATCCCAAGCCCCGCGTGCTGGTCGGTGGGTTGGGAATGGCAATCACCCTACGCGCGATTCTCGATGCCCTTCCCGATACGGCCCAGGTTACTATTGCTGAGCTCAATCCTAAAATTCACGAATGGTGCCTCGGCCCACTCTCCGAACTGACCGGAGGAGCCGCGAACGATCCACGCGTAACCACTGAAATTGTGGATGTTGCAAAGTTAATTAAAAAATCGGGTAACGAAAACTTTGATGCGATTATTCTTGATCTCTACCGGGGCCCCCACCCCCAGACCGACCGACTCAATGATCCCATCTACGGCAGTCGTGCCATCAAACATACCCACACTGCGCTCAAACCCGGTGGAATTTTCGCTGTATGGGGAGAAAATCCAGATCCAGGCTTTGAAAATCGTCTTTCTTCCGGAGGGTTTACAGTGCGCTGTGAAAGACCGGGCAAGGGGGGCTATCGCCATGCTGTCTGGGTTGCGATAAAAAAAGCCCGACACTCACAATGTCGAGCTTTTCGTAATACTTAGCAAAGAGTGGGGGCAGTTCAAAGTGTCCACCGCAAAAAAACGATTGTATAAGGTGCGGGACTTTTCCCATATCTTCTCTAGCAACAAGATCAGCTAACAGCACCAACTTTTTTTTGGGGGGGGATGATAATTTTCAGCCAACTCGTGAGAATCCGGAGAACTCATCGGCATCGGGATCCATCTTCAGACCGTACTTATCTTCGCCGGCAAATTTAAAAACGATGTGGGAAGGGTCGATGGTGCCGTCAGCAGTCGCGTTCTGAGTAATATTAAAGTAGACGGTTGCGGTCAGTTGCTTGGCATCATAGTAGATATATTCCGGAGTTGAAGAAAGTTTAATCTCAGTCTCCGGCAAGGACATGCCGAAATTATAAAATTCCGCCGGACCACTGGAGGTCGAACGACTGATATTCCAATTGAAACGATCCTCGACCGATTCTCGATCCATCTCTTTATCAAACTGAAATGTCATTTTGAAAGTTTTTGAGGCATTGGCGGTTTCGAGATAACTATCTAGGGAAGAGACCTTGGTTCCGGGCGGTTGCTGATAAGGAAATGCACCATCGGCATGAGCAAAAGAAAATTTTGGAGTATCAACCCTGTACATGTAACGACTTAAGATATCGGCCAGCTCAGGACTTGGCTCTTCCAGGAGTTCAAAAACCTCCTGGGCCATATCCATCTCACCCATATCGGCATAAGCGTAACCCATTTCAACATAGGCATCGTAAAACTCACCATCAAGATCAATCGCATCTTGAAACATGGCTACCGCTTCATCATAACGACCTTGAGCATTATAGTTTAAGCCCATACCATAAGGTCCATTCACCGCTTGCGGAGCCAGACGCTGAATCTTGGAAAATTGATCTTCAGCATCGTTGTAACGTCCGGTTTTAATATAGGCTTGACCTAAAGAGTAGAGGTTAACGGGATCCGGATTGAGCTTTGCGGCCTTAAAATAATGCTCTTCGGCCTCCTGGTAACGCTCTTCCGAAAAATAGAGATTACCAAGTTTGATATGGGAATCGTCACGGGATGGATCTAAAGAGATGGCCGTTTCATACGCCTTAGCGGCATTATAACTATCTCCCAGCTTAAGGTAAGAACTGGCAACGTAGTTTGCAGTATCAACCGCATTGGCGGACTGCGGCGCTAAACCGATCGCGTTGCGAAAGGCGATAATCGCATTTTTGTAGTCACCTTTCTGATAGGCCGTAATTCCGGTATTTAAGGCATTGCCCGCCATCTGTTCGAGCGAGGCCTGTTGTTGCCAAGCGCTGACAAACAGTGAATCAGCAGTTACCGAACTAAAGAGATCATTCATAGCGACCTGATTAAAAAATCATGCAAAAGATAAAAAGTTGGTTTAAACGACATTTTGTTACGTTAACGTGTACCTCGACAAATATGAAAAAAACTTTAGAAGTTTTTTTCGCGCAACCCTTTTAACGATTTTCACCGTAGTTCCGATTGGCCTTGTAGACCATAGCCAGAACTTCGGCCACCGCGTGAAAGACATTTTCAGGAATTTCCTGGTTAATCTCAAGTTTCATCAGGATCTGCAGGAGCTCAGGATCACGCTGCAACGGGATATCATGCTTTTTGGCCAGGGCGATAATCCTTTCGGCAACCGCACTGGAGCCTTTGGCGACAATCACCGGGGCCTCATGACGTTCCTGATCATACTGCAGGGCCGCCGCCTGCAAGCGCCTTGATCTATTCGAATTTTGGTTTTTAGACGGCATTTTCAGACAAACTCATTATTACATAACCAAACTCGGAGCTTCAAAGTTAATAAGAGCCTGTTTGAGAAAAAAATCGACTTTGGCTTTTTCAATTTTCTGCTGCCCAACCAGATTCGCCAGATGTTTAAGGATATTTTTTTCGCCATACCGATCAATCAGGAACCTTAATTCCATAATACAATTCTCTTCTCTCATTTTTCAAGCCCTCCTCTCATAGATTTTTCTTACGAGCTTACATTGCTCATCGTCATTAAGAGGAAAAACTTGAGGGTCAATTGAAAACTTAATGCCCCAGGTGAGTCATTTTCTCATCATATTGAAGAGCCATCACGGACCAATCGTAATCGGCTATCAATGAGCCGGGACGGATTAAGCGAGTCTCTTCAATATGAACAAGTAAAGATTTAAGTTTTTCATATAAGTCGTTATGATCTAAATAAAAAAACCGATCATTATCACTTCCGGGAAAATGTTCAGGATAAGCCAAACGGCGGGGCAAAAGTGGATAACAGTTGCAGTAAGCCGCTTCAATCACACTGGCTCCGAAAAAATCGTGATATGAAGTGACCGGCAAAATATCGGCCCGCCAGAGCCAGGCCGCATAATCGGCAAAGCTTTCGGCATAACCAAATTGGAGCAGGCGTTGACCAAGAAAATCACGATTTTCAAGAAAAAGTTTGGGCTGGGGATAATAGTGCTCGCCTAAGATAGCCACTTCAAAGTCAAAGCCTGAAACCACCAGCTCCCGCAGCACAGTAAAGAAGTCGGCTGGATTTTTATCATACTCCCAACGATGATTCCACAAAATGAGGGGCGGTCGGTTCGGCTTTTCGAGAATGCCATCCGCCGGTTTTAACAAAGCCAGGCGTTCAAGATCGAGACCTAAATGGAGAACTTCAGACTTTTTTTCAATCTCGGCAACCGTGTCGAGCTCCTGATAATCAGGGAAACGGCCCAGGAAAGCCGGCAGAGCCTCAAGAAAGCTCCGACGATGGAAGGCTGAATTAAAAAAACAAGCATCGGCGGCTAACGCGCTGGTAAAATTAATTACTCCGTAGTGACGATCACGTCCGGCGGGCTGGGACTGCTCGTTTGGCGACTGGGGATAGGTCAGCTGGTTTTCATGAAAATAGAGGGCAACAGGCGGCCCACAACCTGATCCGCAACCAGAACTAAAACCGGAAAACTTACGAATCAGCCCCAGAAAAGCCGCCAGATCAAACATATCCGAGGCCAGAATCAGGTCGTACCGCTTGCCGCTCTCAAGCAACTCCCGATAGCGCCGGGCCAGCGTGATCGCCGCTCCCTGCATACGCCATTTCCAGTTCTTCCCCGGCAAACCCAGAATCTCGACAACATGAGAGCTGTGTCGTTGATACCCCAGAGCCCAAGCCGCATGAGACCCCCCATTAAAAGGTTCAATAATCAGAATTCGCATAGATTTTTTTGTCAGTACTTAACCCGGACGCGATAAACCAGTATAGCCTCACCTTTAGCCGGAACCGGAATCCGCCAGGAGGCGACACTGCTGCTCTCTTTATGGTGGCTGTGAGATTCCGTCAAAATCTCCCAATCACCGGGAATCGGCTCAACCAACTTGATCTCGACCGCTTCCGGTTTGGCATTTTTCAGTTTCACCTCAAAAGCGGCTTCATAAATGTAGTTGTAGCGGCCATCGCCGGCAATCTTTTTAAAATCAGTCTGTTTTTTCGCGGCCGTAAGATCGAATGCATCACCCAGTTTAAGACGTATGGTCTCATTTTCCGGAGTATGATCTATGCGATCCTCACCAATGAACTGCAAAGCGCCTTTCGAATCCTCTTTATAGACCCGCACCACCCCTTTCGGCAACGGCAGACCAAGATGGTTTTTTTTGCGGTTTTCAATCTCGACAAAGACTCCAACCTTAAGTTTTCTGTCGATCTCACCGTAGGCCCGGCGATAATAATAAGAACGGCCCTTAAGTAAGAACTCTTTTTTGCAAGGAACCGCAGCTGCCTGCAGAAGCGCAACCTGCTTGCTCTGGTTATCGGCAATCGTCGTCGGCCGGGCCAGCGTGTAGAGGTGGTATTCAAACATCTCCTCTTGATCCATACTCTGATCTGGAGCCGCCATCGCCTTCATCATCACCATCTCTCGTCGGCCACCATCAAATTCACGTTCCGGCGGAGCCTGATGAACATCACCGGCAACCAACTGAAGTTTGGCATTTTGATAACTTGCGCCGCTGGTATTGGTCAGGGTCACCCAACCACTAAGATTGATGGCATCGTCGGTCGCGTTAAGTTCAGCCACATAATCAGCCTGCCACCGCAAACCACCAGTCAGATAACTCAACTCAATATCCTTGGCCCCGGCTTTGCTGCTCTCCATAAGCATGGTCAAAGTCGGCCGATCACGCAGGTTTCCCGGAAGTTCGGAGAAAGAGAGACGACCGGGAACCCCGGTTTCAATGTGATCATCAAACTGAAGAACGACCCCACTGTTGGCACTCAAAACTTTTGCTTGTCGACGACTCTCGACCCCGGTTGTCGGATGCCGGCTGATGACCTCAACCTGACGACCGACATATTTTTTCAACAAGGCTTCCGGGGTTAAGAGATCAAACTCGAAATTTTGCTCAATGACCGACAGACCATCAGCCGTCAAAAGGGCCGTCTCCGGCCGCATCCGGGCACTAACTTCACGAAAAGCAAGCTTAACCTCACCTTTTCCCAAGATTAAATGACGTTTATCCTTAACCAGAGCCAGGTTTTCATTATAAATAGTCACAGCGACACCAACTTGGTCATTAAGCGTCGTCACCACTTCACCGGATTGAGCCGCCATAGCAGGAGCCCAGACCGTTGCCAGAACTGCCAATAAAACCACCACTCTTAGGGTACAAATCAATTTACGCAACATCTCATCTCCCTCCCTAAAATAAATATCAACCAGCTACCCGATACCATAATGACCTACAACATCATTTCGGGCAAGTCAAGCTATGCCTGTTAAAGCGAAATATTTTCAGTTTTCATCCTCGCCGAAATGCGGTATTAAGCTGACTATGTCTTTTCCCACCCAAGTTTTCCGAACTTTGCCAATCCTGGCGCTGGCCTTGGTAATCGTTGCCACAATCACGATTCTCTATAGTCCTGGCCTTGATTACCCTTTCTTTTTTGATGACTACAACTCTCTGATGAATGATCAGGGCAAGGTCAACAATCTGATTAAAAATCCCTCCCAATCCTTAGACAATCTACTGGCCCAGCCGTTGCGACCGGATCGCAATCTGACATGGTTAAGCTTTGCGGCAAGCTACCAAGTGAATGAAATGAGTCCGGCGGGCTTTCGTCTCATCAATCTGATTCTGCACGGTTTATGCTCAATCCTGGTTTATCTGATCCTTTCCACCCTGCTTTTTAGACATAGCCTGCAAACGACAACGATTAGTTACCAATGCTGCTGGCCGGCGCTGGTTGGAACCCTCTTTTTTCTCTGTCATCCTCTGGCTTTAAATACAGTTCTTTACATTAGCCAACGTTTCGGAGCTTTGGCTGCTTTTTTCTATCTCTGCGGATTTTATGCCTGGCTCAAGGGCAAACAGAGCCCGACTGAAACATCTGCCACCAGACACCATTGGCTCTGGTTCCCGGCGGCGGGACTAGCTTTCTGGGGAGCTCTACACAGTAAAGAGATGGCGGTAACCCTACCCTTTACGATTATGATCTACGAGACCTACACAAGTCAACCACAACCCGGCAACCGGAAAAAGATATTAGTGCCGTTGGCCCTGCTCGTTCTGATGGCTGCGGCAATCTTTCTCTACGCCTTTAAGGTCGGACTCTTCAACCAGTCATGGATCAATATCGGTTTTTGCTCAAAACGTCTCTGGTCTCCCGGCATTCAGTTTTTGAGCGAAGCTCGAGCTTTTTTTCAATACTGGAAACTACTCTTTTTGCCTTTACCTCAAAGCTTAAGCCTGCACCATGAATTTTCTCCGAGCTTAAACTACCTTGACCCGGCGGCTCTCTTAGCGATTATTGGTCACATTTTACTCCTGGTGACCGCCTGGAAGATACGCCGACTCGCTCCTCTGCTTGGTTTTGGCATCTTCTGGTTCTATCTTGTATTGGGACCACCCTACCTTTTTCTACCGCAAAAAGAGCTCCTCGTCGAATATAAAACCTATCTCGCCACACCCGGTGCCGCCCTGATGATCTGCGGTCTGCTGGCAACCATAAAAAACAGACTAAACGATGACAAAAGAACCCTGACGCGCTATTTCATCTACAGCATCATCGGCTGCGGGCTCTTACTATTGACTACAATCACCTGGCAGCGACGATCTATCTTTCAGAGCCCGATCACACTCTGGAGTGATGTTTTGCTCAAATACCCGGCCAGCCGACGGGCCTTAAACAACCGGGCGGTGGCTCATCTCAAAAACCAGGCTCCGGACAAAGCTTTAAGCGACCTCAATACCCTGGTCGAAAAGCATACCAATTATGCAAGGGGTTTTGAAAACCGCGGTCGTCTACGTCTCTACCTTAAAGATTACCAGGGTGCGTTCTCAGATCTGCAAAAAACTTTAGATCTGCTGCCCGACGAACCGGAACTAATAAACACCAGAAACGAGATAGAAAAATTGAAAACATTGGCTCAACGAGCCGCAAAAAGGGAGAAAATGCGATGAAAAGTTTTCGTCAGGAACTTTGGTTTGAAACCGCCGGCCGCCGGGATTTTATCAATATCACACCTGAGGTCGAGCAATGTCTTAAGAAAAGCGGGATCAAAGAGGGCTTATGCCTGGTCAACGCTATGCACATAACGGCCTCAGTTTTTATCAACGACGATGAATCGGGCCTGCATCACGACTTTGAGGTATGGCTTGAAAAACTGGCCCCGCATGAACCGATCTCGCAATATCGTCACAACGGCTATGAAGATAATGCCGACGGCCATCTAAAACGCCAGATCATGGGGCGGGAAGTGGTGGTTGCTATCACAGAAGGGAAACTCGATTTCGGCCCTTGGGAACAGATCTTTTACGGAGAATTTGACGGCAAACGGAAAAAAAGGGTTTTGGTGAAAATTATCGGCAAATGATTGTACTTGCCGCTATCCATTAATACCATTACGCAAAGAGCCCGGCAAGCAAAAACCGGGCTCTTATTTTTTTAATATTCGCAGACTAAGGTTAAGCTGTGTGAGGTTGGTTGCAATGAGGCCTCGCCAAAGGCAACCATAAAGCATCACCCTTAAATATATTTGGCCGTGTTTATTGAACAATTGCTACTCTATCCTACCCCTTATTTGTCAACGACCTTACCCTCATGGCCATAATGGAGCGGTTTATCCCGTCGTATCAACCGTTTATGAGATACATGCTTTTTAAAGTTTTAGACAGAACTACTCGTGGTCTTGGAATTCTAGAGGGACTAAACCAGTTGGAAGCTGAAAACTTTCGCCGGGATCACCAAAAATACGGCTCACCTGGGATTCAAGCTGTTTTAAAGTAAACTCAAGAGTAGCAACGCGATCTTCAAGTAACTCAATTTTTTTCGTGTCCATAACAAATCCTTTCATTTGAAGTTATACCTGCCCTCAAGCAATAAGTTTAGGGGCGCAGTTCTTTCCGACCTTACCCCGATTACTATATTGCTTGAACATGGCATGCGGAACCACTCGGAGTAATTCCTCAATGGTTGTTGAACCTTCTCTAAGTTTATCTAAGACCTCGTCGACCATAAAATGAGTATTCTGCATAGAACTTTTGAGAAGTTGATCATGATCTTTCTCATTGAGGATCAAGGAGAGATCCTCACTACTTGGCACCCATAGTTCAGCCAGTGGCATTCGACCTCGATAGCCAGTATAATCACATTGTTCGCAACCCGTTCCTTTATAATGGATTAAAGACTCCGGTAGCCACGCCATAGTCTTGTGAAAATTTTCCGGATGAAACTCTTCTTTGCAATTGGTGCAAATTTTTCTAACCAGCCTTTGAGACAAGACACCTAAAAGTGAAGAAGCGACCATGTCGGAACTAACCCCTAACCCTTTTAAACGATTAACAGAGCTTAAGGCATCGGTCGTATGTAAACTACTGAGAACCAGATGGCCGGTTTGAGATGCCCGAACCGCCATCTCCGCCGTTTCCTGATCCCGGATTTCTCCGATTAAAATAATTTCCGGATCATGGCGCAGAAAAGAACGTATATACTTTGCAAAACTAAGACCGATTTTCTCTTTGACTTCGCATTGCATAAATTCATCGTAAATATACTCTATGGGATCCTCCGCCGTAAGAATTTTCTTGCCTGGCTCATAGGTTTCCAACAGGCTGGTATACAACGTTGTACTTTTCCCCGATCCAGTGGGCCCCGTCACAAGGATAATGCCACTGTTGTTCTTTAACAGTTCCATCATTTTTTCATACAAGGGCAAAGAAAACCTTAAATCGCTAAGAGTTTTTGGCGCCTTTTGCTTGTCAAGGATACGAATGACAATATTTTCACCATGGCATGACGGGATAACGGAAATTCGGAAATCAACTTTGTTGTTACAATCCTCGCGACGAACAACAGAACGAAAACTGCCATCCTGAGGTAGGCGCTTTTCCGCTATGTCAAGTGAGCCGAGTATTTTTATTCGTGAAACAACCTCACAGGCGTAACTATTAACGACTCTTTGCATTTCCCCAAGATCAAGTTGCTGTAAGATTCCATCGATGCGAAAACGAATTACCATACCCCTTTCTGAGGTCTCAAAATGGATGTCAGATGAATTTTTCTGCAGAGCAAGCGTCAAAATTCTTTGTACTACTTTATCTATCCGTTTGGCTGCCTCCTCATCAAATGCCCTCTCTTGACGGCACTGTTCCTGCTCACTTTCATCGACTTTAAGAATAACATCATCATCATCATCATCAATAATGTTCTGATCAAACTCAGGTCGTCCATACAATCTTTCAAACGCATCCTTTATGTCAGAGCTAAGAGATGTTACCCTGTTTATCTTTAATTTGGTAAAGGATTTCAACTCGTCAACAACTAATTGATCTGTCGGATCAACCATTGCCAAAGTAAGAGAAGTGTCAGTTATTGCAATCGGAACGATGTTCTGCCGGAGAGCATAATTATAGTTAATTATTCGGTTGAGAGTTGTATCGATTTCAATTCCGGAAAGATCAACAAAGGGAATCTTGAGCTGCTCACATATTGCTTTGCGGACAACGACTTCACTAACTAAGTTGTTTTTCAGTAAAAGTTCCCCAATCCTTATTCCGCTTTCTTGTTGCCTTTCAAGTATCTTTTTAAGAGTTTTTTCATCTATGCTACCATTCTGTAACAGTATTTCTCCCAAGAGTCTGTGGATCTCGCACTTCTTCTCAAGATTCTCATCTAGTAAATCTTCACATACCAAATCCTGGTTGCCAGCAAGATTATTACAGACAATTTGTTGTCGTTTTTTTTCTGAGATTGTAGTTGTAACAGAATGCAATTGTACCATAGCCCCCTCCGGGAAAGCCGAAAAAGCAGTTACTTTCCATACTAGTATACTAGTGTATTGTATAATTAATGCTACTATATACTGCTTAGGTAGAAAGCACAATAGGTCAAAAGTATGAAAAAAGTATGAAAAAAGTATGAATTTCTAGGATGTATAGCTAGGAAAGGTGGTACGAAGAGATGGTGTGCCAAGAAACTTGAGTGTTATTTAAAAAGTCAAACAGCAATAGTGACATGAAAATCATGCCCCATTCGGAAAGTGTGGGAATCGGCGTATCGGGTTGCACTTCCACTGCTTCGATATCACAAGTTTCTCCCTCCGAGCGCGACATGCCGCGCTGATCAATCGTCAGGCCTGAGCAATCATCAACCTCGTCAATAACCTATTTCATCAGCAAAACAGATAGTAAGAGTGGGGTCGGCGTTGTCACAGTTACCATCTCCGATGTCACCTCTGAGACTACTGGTCACAATGATATTGTGCAAGGTTATGGTTCCACCGGCAACGCAGAGGGCTTCGCCAGAACCATTGGGTGTCAAATTGCCTGAAAAGGTGCAGTTGGTAAAATTCACAGTTCCGTAACTATGTACGCCGCCTCCGTCCAAGCCTGCTGTATTGTCGGCAAAAGTACAATTAATCACATCTCCTGCAACATAGACGCTTGGAAAATTGATGGCCCCGCCGCCGCCTTGACCCTCATTTTCATAACCTGAAATATTTCCGGAAAAAATGCTGGCTGTGATTGAAAACAGGCTATTCGTATGAATGGCCCCGCCCGCTGATCCCGCATAATTTTCGGAAAAGGTGCTATCGCTGATGCTCAGCTGCGCGGAGCCGGTTGTTACTGAGGAGATTCCACCGCCGCTATTATTCGCTTCATTATTGGAGATTGTGCAGTTGCTAATGGTTAACGGAGCAAAGGTGTTGCTATGGGAAATACCCCCACCACTGCTGACTGAATAGTTGTGGGAGATGGTCGTATTTTCGAGACTGACAAACTCGGCTTCACTGAAATTAAGGGAAATACCGCCGCCACCGCCATATCCATAGAACCCTGCTTGGTTGTCGGTAATAAAACTATTGATAATAGTGATACTGCCACCGAAAGCTTCATTTCCTGAAATGCCGCCGCCACTTGTTTGGGAGGTGTTGTGCATAACATTACACCGGACAAGATCAAGCACTACGTCTCCGTAATTGATATTGATACCGCCACCGCCATAAGCTGAATGGTTGCTGTAAATGGTGCTGTCCGTAATAGTCAGGGTGCCACTGACTTGGCGAATTCCACCGCCGCCAAAATCGGTACTATTGTTGAGAATCGTGCTGTTGGCAATGTTTACAGCCACGCCGTCAGTGTAGATTCCGCCGCCACCGAAATCATTATTATTGTTGTTGGCAATGGTGGAATCATTAAGATTCAACACCCCCCGGTTACAGATCCCGCCGCCTTCTGCGCCGGGTTCCGAGCCGTTTTGAATAGTAATATTGTTTAAAGTCAGCTTGCCGATTGAGGCAATGTGAAAAATTCTAAAGGACGAACCGGAAGCTGAATTCCGCTCGATTGTGCCGCCATTTCCGTTGACGGTAATATCCGTGGCAATATCGGGGAGCCCGTTGTTACCGTCCGCCGTATTATTTATAGCATCAAGCGTGATGGTACAGTCGGCGGGCAGATTGATGACATTCGTCTCTCCATTTCCATTGGCGCTGGTGATGGCCGCAACAAGACCCGCTGACGAGCAGTCCGGATTGAACACGGCGGCCTGCACCTGTAACACAAAAATCCCAATTATAAATAACACGCCCAACTCAATGACCAGGATTCGTTTGAAACCCCATTTGAGTCTGCTATCACCAATTTGCCGCTTATTCTCCATACAAGACTCCTTATTTCAAGATAGCCTTAAAAGATAACCCACCCAACGACTTGGGTGAGGGGCGCGACCGCAAGGATCGCAAAAATTTGAGGCTTATTTCGCATCCTCTTCACCCTTTTTCGGCGATTTTTGCCGATTTCTTCAAACTGTCAAGGATAAAGGTTTGACCCCTTGTCTTTCTTTTTTTTGGTCGTTTCAAATAGATCAGCCAAAGAATAGAATAATTGCCACCGTTACTATGGCGATTATCATAGTCCTCAAACCGGACCATAGCCAAAAGGTTTTACTGATTCTGCCTAAAAATACCCCAAGGAAAAAAATACATATCAGCGCCACAATAATAGCGTTGACAAAAGGTGATAAAGGTAGTGCATTTAACTGTTCTGCAAAAAATAAAGGCAAGAGTATCACTAGAGATAACAGCAATGGTGAGAGTCCATTAACCAAAGCCACCAGTATTGGCAAATACCGGCTTGCCTGCCCGTAATCACTCTCTTTTAGATCGACCAACAAGGCCTGTTCTAATTCACGTAATTCTTTTTCACGTTCAGCTTTCTCACTCAGGTAGGCGCTACTTAGGCCGCTTATAAACAGAGCGACTGCTGCGCCCAAACAGGCACTGATTGCCACCGACAGTTCTGTCATACCACTTGTATAAAAACCAGTCACCATGCCCAGCATGGTTAATGAGCCATCAAATCCATTAGTAATCAGATAGCGCCGTGCAATACTTCGGGCACGGAGAACATGTAATATCAGATGTTTTTTATTTAAGATCATATAATGTGATCTGGGCAATAAAACATAATTGGATAAGACTTAACCAGCGGTGTACATTTTTTTATAAAGTTCTCGCTCTCAAGGACTATTTGCTAGAAGATTAAAGAATTATGTTGACTCCTCCCCATACACTTCAACTTCATCAATACTGTGAACAGATGCGCCCATTTTTTCGATAGTTGCTTTAACATTCTCAAAATGTATATCTGCGCCTTCAATAATCACGATTGTGCTTTCGGTTTTTTCATCAACCTCAGTAACTGTTAATTTCACACGGTAATCTGCCCCCAGATTAGCTAGGGCAGAAGAAAACTCCAATGCATTTGGTTCATGTGGTTTGAGTACATCAAGTACGAGTTTCCGTGTTGTTGTCATGAGCAATTCTCAAAAGGTATTAATATGTTATAAGATTGACGCATTGTTAACATCTTGCAAGTTGATTTTATGTTTTGCACCCAATATTTTTTTGGCGGCGGAACGACTTGGGTGAGGGGCGCGACCGCAGTGACCGTAAGAATTGAAGGCTTATTTCGCGTCCTCTCCACCCTTTTGATAATAGAGAAGGCCCCTAAACTCCCAACAGACCGGTTCTGCGGTTATAATGGGAGAAGAGACAACCTTAACCTCAAGCAAAGGAGGCCTTCTCATGCGATTTTACACCAAGCAGCACAAATACTATTGCGGAATTGACCTACACACCAATAAAATGTACCTGTGCATCCTCAATCAAGAGGGCGTGATCACCTTTCACCGTAATTTGAGAACTAATCCAGATGCTTTTCTCAGAGCAATTGCACCCTTTAGAGATGACATTGTCGTCTGTGCCGAGTGCATGTTCACCTGGTACTGGTTGGCAGACCTTTGCTGTAAGGAAAATATTCCATTTATCCTCGGCCATGCCCTGTATATGCGAGCAATTCATGGTGGCAAGAGTAAAAATGACAAAATAGATTCCAGAAAAATAGCGGCCTTATTACGAGGTGGTCTAATTCCTATGGCCTATGTCTATCCTCAAAAAATGAGGGCCACTCGTGACCTGATGCGACGGCGCAACCATCTTATGCGAAAAAGAGCTGAACTTTTTGCGCACATTCAGAATACCGCCAGCCAGTACAATCTACAAACACCGTTGGGCAAGATTGCCAAACCAAAAAACCGGGAAGACTTACTGGATCATTTTGATAATCCAGCTGTCAAACTATCCATTGCTGCCAATCTTGAGATGATCGTTACCTATGACCGGGTTCTTACAGGGCTTGAGCGGGATATTATCAAAAGTGCCAAAGATCATGACTCAACAACTTACGCTCTGCTCAAAACTATTCCCGGTGTCGGTAAAATTATTGCCCTAATTTTAATATACGAGATCGAAGATATCAAACGTTTTCCCAGAGTGCAGGATTTTGCCTCTTATTGCCGCTTGGTTAAATGCGCCAAAGAATCCAACGGTAAAAAGTATGGCTCTTCCGGCAAAAAGATTGGTAACGCCCATCTGCGCTGGGCATTTTCAGAAGCAGCTCAGCTTTTTCTTAGGTGCAATGGGCCTGGACACAAATACATGCAGAAAATTACAAACAAGCACGGCAAAGGTAAAGCTCTTTCCATCTTATCCCATAAACTTGGTCGAGCTGTCTACTTCATGCTGAAAAATCGCCAAGGATTTGATATGACAAAATTTTTCACCGTTTGATTTGGAGGGGATGGATAGACTCGACGCCGAACTGAAGCCAATACCGTATAACGAGCATGTTGCACCATTTAATAGGTGAAGAGACATCATGTTGTTTGAAAACATATTAATGGTGCTATGTCGATTTCATGGCAGTCATTACTTTTGATTGGTCGTTCATCCCGCTCCATTTTTTTATAAATGTTCTTTGGTAAGATTCTGCTCCTCCCCCGAACCCGGCACTAACTGCAGCATGCTTTCAGCATGACTTTACCTTTTGATTGGAACGGCATGAGGGAACGAAATAGTTTCTAGGACGCAGAAAGATTGAAATTTTCTGCAACTACCGGCAATTTAAAATCAGATAGTGAACCCGCAAAAATTTGTCCGGGCTCCGACGAGCACTTTAGGGGCCCATTCTCGCCCGGACAAATTTTTGCTCTTTGCTAACTCTTAAATTGACCAGGTAGATGATCCTCAATAAGTGTTTGGCGCAGAATCGCTGTCGTCGAATATGAAACCCAAGTCAGGGTAAATGTCAAAGAGCATTCAGCCGGTTCCCGGCTGTGGAGTGATTATTTTTCACTTATGGATACTTTTACCTATTGACAAGCGGGGGCCTTCTAAGTGTTCGGCCATTTCGTGCCGATTAAGTTGTTAAAAAAACTGTGGTCTGTCCCAGGTTTTGCAGGTTTTGTTCGATTTTGTTGATTTGTTCGGCGATTTTTTGCCGATTGGATTGTCGTGGGAAATGTGATTAAGTGGATTCTTTCCAATTACAATATTTCATCACCTGGCACTGGCGTTCTTTTTGGTACGTTATTTAGTATTGTTGTGAATTCTTCTATTTTTGCCCTTTTGGCTCTTCGAGCTAAATAATTTTCAGTTGATATTGCAGATATCTTTTCTGATACCGCAGACGAAATAAATTGGTTTATTGAAACACCTTCTTGTGAGGCTATTTCTTTGATGTGATGATGAATTGAATTAGGTAGTCTTAGACTTAATGTACTCATTTTATGACCTCCAAATAATTACCCGGTGTAATGGCTTGAATACCAAATTTTTCAACTTGTTTGAAATCTTTGAGGTTGTGAGTGATGATTGTTTTTGTTTTGGATGCCACTGCAACTTCAAGAATATGATCATCCTTAGGGTCTTTTAAGTACGGTCTCCATAGAAAATATATTTTTTGAAAATTACTAAGGGAGCAAATGTTGTCAAGGATTATATCTACCTGTTTATGTGATAACTTTAATATCGTTTGTTCTCGTTTTAAAACATCTTCATATTCAAATAATAATGTTGTGGATATGACAGGCTTTATTGTTTT
>JAYEGS010000095.1:0-4196 GCA_034659215.1 Pseudomonadota bacterium
GCGACCATGTCGAGGGCGATCTTGATATCGGCCGTGATTGTCCGTTTGCCGCTGCGGGTCTGTAAGAGCCAGAGTTTATGGTTCTCAATCGTAAATTCGATATCCTGCATGTCGCGATAGTGTTTTTCGAGTTTCCGGTAGACTTCAACCAATTCTTGATAAAGATCGGGCATTACGGTTTCAAGTGAAGGCAGGTCGGAATCCCCTCGGCCCGCTTCATTGATCGGCTGCGGTGTGCGAATTCCGGCGACCACATCTTCGCCCTGGGCGTTGATCAGAAATTCGCCGTAGAAGAGGTTCTCACCGGTTGAGGGATCACGCGTAAAGGCGACGCCGGTAGCGCACTCTTCACCCATATTACCAAAGACCATGGCTTGTACATTAACGGCTGTACCCCAGTGGTCGGGAATGTTATTGAGTTTACGGTAGGTTGCGGCTCGTTTGGTGTTCCAGGAGCTGAAAACCGCACTAATCGAGCCCCAGAGTTGGTCGTAAGGGTCTTCCGGAAAATCTTTGCCGGTTAACTCTTTAACTCTGATTTTAAGGTCGGCAACCAGTTGTTTTAAGTCGTCGGCATCGAGGTCGGTGTCTGAGTCAACTCCCTTCTTCTCTTTCGCTTGATCAAGCAGCTCTTCGAGTTTTTCCCCTTCAATACCCATGACGACATTACCGTACATCTGGATAAAGCGGCGATAGCTGTCATAGGCGAAGCGGGCACTGCCGGAAGCTGCGATGAGACCCTCGATGGTTTGATCATTAAGACCTAAATTCAATACCGTATCCATCATTCCGGGCATCGATACCCGGGCTCCGGAACGAACCGAAAAGAGCAAAGGGGCCGAGTTGCTGCCGAAACCTTTATTCATGGTCTCTTCGGTTTTGCGCATGGCTTGCCGAACCTGCTCTTCCAGACCTTCGGGATATTGGTTCCGGTTTTCGTAAAAGGAGACACAGGTAGAGGTGGTGATCGTGAATCCCGGCGGTACGGGGACACCGATCTTGATCATTTCCGCCAGATTAGCACCTTTGCCGCCGAGCAGATTTTTCTTGCCGGCATCGCCTTCAGTATAGTCACCGCCGAAGCTGTAAACAAATTGTTCGCTCATCAGGTCTTCTCCTTGAAATTTAAAGTTTGGAAAAATCGGCGATTTTTTTGAAATCGGCAGCGATTCCCTGCAATAGGGCCAAACGGTTTTCACGTACTGCCCGGTCATCGACCATGACCATGACTTCGTCAAAAAAGTTATCAACGTCGGTTTTCAGCTCAGCAACTGTACTGAAGGCCTGGTCGTAATCTTCTTTTTCGAGGTCAGCAGCCAGGCGCTGGGAGACTTTTTGCCAGACTTGATAAAGGTCGGCTTCGGCTCCGGTCATTAGTTTTTCGGGAATCAGTTGGTAGTTCTCTTTCTCTTTGCGGGTGATATTCATGATCCGTTTAAACGCGGTTGAGAGATCGGCGAAATCGTCACGATGACGAAAACGGTCTAAAGCACTGATGCGTTTACGGGTCATGACGATATCATCAAAGCTGACGGCCAGAACCGCTTCAATAACCCCGGTCGGAATCCCGGTGGCAGTCAGGCTGTGGAAAAAACGACCCTTAATAAACTCAAGCACCTCCGCCGCGACGGTTTCGACGGGCTCTTCGATTTTACTTTGCAGGAGCTCTAAAGAGTGGTTGATTAAATCTTTTAAAGGCAAACGGTAATTGCGATCGAGGCAGATGTTGATAATGCCTAAAACCTGGCGGCGCAAGGCATAAGGGTCGGCACTGCCGGTCGGTTGCAGGCCAACCCCAAAACAGCCGGCCAGAGTATCCATCTTATCGGCGATACCGACAATCGCGCCGCAATCATTGCTTGGTAGAGTTCCGCCGGCCCCGGTCGGCATATAGTGTTCATGGATGCCGATGGCGATAGCGTCGTCTTCTCCGGCAGCTCTGGCATATTCGCGGCCCATGATGCCCTGGAGATCGGAGAATTCGTTGACCATATTGCTTTCGAGGTCGGCTTTGCAGAGCCAAGCCGTACGGCTGATCGCCGCTTTTTGTTCGGGGCAGAGAAGGTCGGCCATTTTTTCAGCTAGACTACGGAAACGTTCGACTTTCTCATATGAGGTTCCGAGTTTAGTCTGAAAGACGACACTGCGTAGACGTTCGACAAAATCGTCAAGCGGAACCTTAAGATCTTCCTGATAGAAAAAACGGGCATCGTTAAGTCGGGCCAGAAGAACTCTCTGGTTACCTTTGATGACGGTTTCCGGATCACGGGCGACGGTATTGTTGACGGTGATGAAATTGGCCATCAGGCGGCCTTCCGGGTCACGCAAGCAGAAATATTTCTGGTGATAGCGCATAACTATAATCAGAACTTCTTCCGGCAGCTCAAGAAAGCTTTGGTCAAAGGAGCCGGTAATCGCATGCGGATATTCGACAATATTAGTAACCGTTTCGAGGAGTTCCGGGTCGTCAATAATAGTGCCGCCGAGTTGTTTCTCAATTTCAGCGAGCTGACTTTTGATTATGGTTTTGCGTTCATTCTGGTTGACAATAACTTTTGCCTGGCGGCAAAGTTCAACGTAATCTGCGGGTTGTTTGATGTTGAATTTGTCCGGGGCCATAAAGCGGTGACCATAGGATGCTGCACCGCTGCTGATACCGGCACAATCAAAGGGTATGGTCTGGTCGCCGTAGAGGGCCGCAAGCCAGTGGACGGGCCGGGCAAAACGGTCATCAAGATCTTTCCAGCGCATCGATTTGCGGAAAGGGATGCTCATAATGTAGGCGGGTAGGGCCTCGGCCAATAGTTTTGTCGTCTTTTCGCCGGTCTCCCGTTTACGGACGCAAACATACTCACCCTTTTCGGTGCTCACCACCTCAAGCTCTTCCGGTTTGACTTTCTGACCCCGGGCAAAACCGATACCGGCTTTGCTCGGTTGGCCGTTCTCGTCAAAAGCGATGCGCTTGGCGGGGCCCATATTTTCAACTACGCGATCTTCCTGCGCCGCCGCCAGAGATGCAACCTGGAGAGTGAGGCGCCGAGGGGTTGCCATAATTGTGATTTCGCCATGATCGAGGCGCAGACGGGTGAGCATCTTTTGCGCTTGGGTTTTCATGTCGACAAAAGCTTTAGTTAAAAAACCGGCCGGAATCTCTTCGGTGCCGATTTCTATGAGGAGGTCTTGGGTCATGTCTTTTCTACCTGTCCCGCCGTAAGCCGGGTAAAATTGTGATGGGGTTTTATTCCGCCAGAAGTTTTTTTATTTTACTTTCCAGCTTGTTGGCGATTTCTGCGTTGAAGCCGACGACTTTAAACTCAATCGATGGCTGCTTGCTGAGTAAAATTATGGTCGGCAGGGAGCTGATGTTGCCTAAATCTTTAGTTATCGGGTTGTTGGTGCCCATAGCAACCGGGTAGGGGATGTGGTTGCGTTTGACAAACTCTTCAACGTCGGATTGGTCACCCTGATCAAGACTTACGCCGATTACTTCCAGCCCTTGATCCTTATAGGTTTCATAAAGTGTAACCAAATGTGGAATTGCGGCTCTGCAGGGAGCACACCAAGTCGCCCAGAAATCGAGCACTACGACCTTTCCTTTAAGACTGTCTCTGGTTAGGGGTTGACCGTCAAGCGAAGTTAGGGAAAAATCGGGTACGACTTTTGGTACTTTGGCTTTTTTCGGTCCGCTATCGCCGCAACCGGTGAGCAGGGAGGCAATCAAAAGAGACAAACATAATGTAATTAAATAGTGGCGGAGTGATTTATGAGTGAAAAATCTGAACATGGATTTTCGCTCCAAGTGAGTGGTTAAACTGTTTATATCAAACTGCGGCCAGCATTTTTTCCAAATTATCTTTAGAGGTTAAACCTACAACCTTATCAACCTCTTTGCCTTGGTTAAAAAGAATTATTGTCGGGATACCCCGGACGCCGTATTTGGCTGGAGTTTTCGGGTTTTCATCAACGTTAATTTTGACGACCTTGATTTTGTCGCTGTTTTCTCCGGCAAATTCGTCAAGAATCGGGGCGATCGACGCACAGGGGCCGCACCATGTGGCGTAAAAGTCAATCAGGACGGGGATTTTTGAACTTACAAGCAACTCGGCGAAACTTTCATCGGTAACCATCTCAACATTGTCTGACATCTTTAATTTCTCCTTAATCGTTAGTCTGAAATTTTTAGTATATAGTTAAAT
>JAYEGS010000096.1:0-18864 GCA_034659215.1 Pseudomonadota bacterium
TACGGATCGTCTCCGGCGGCACCGACAACCATCTCTTCCTGATCGATCTGACCAATCTTCCGGTCAACGGTAAAGAGGCTGAAACAGCCCTTGACAACGCCGGAATTACGGCCAACAAAAACGGTATTCCATTTGACCCACGTACCCCGAACAACCCGAGCGGCATCCGCATCGGTACCCCGATCGCCTCGACCAGAGGGATGCGTGAAGCTGAAATGGAGATCGTCGCCAACTGCCTGGCAGAGGTTCTCAACAACCCTGAAGAGAGCGCCGTTATCGAACGGGTCAGATTGACCATCCGGAAGCTCTGTGCTGATTTTCCGGTTTACAGTCATTTGCTCTAAGGCTAACAGGAGAAATCACAATGTCGGCACCAACCTCGCAGCGGCCCGACTGGCAAACCTATTTTATGGATCTTGCCCAACTGGTCTCCAGTCGTTCGACCTGTCTTAGGCGCCAGGTCGGGGCCATTATTGTCAAAGAAAACCGCATCCTCTCAACCGGCTACAACGGTACCCCTACCGGCATCCGTCATTGCCTCGAACGGGGTTGTTTGCGCGATGAACTAAAAATCCCTTCGGGCCAGCGCCACGAACTTTGCCGTGGCCTGCACGCCGAGCAAAATGCCATCATCCAGGCCGCCTACCATGGGGTTTCCATCGAATCCGGCGAAATCTACTGTACCAACCAACCCTGTATTATCTGTGCCAAGATGATTATCAATGCCGGTCTAAAAAAAATCATTATCGGCGACTCCTATCCCGATGAGCTGGCCGCTGAAATGCTTGAAGAGGCCGGCCTTAAGGTAGTCGTTATATGAAGTGTCCTTTTTGCGGCTTTCCCGAAGACAAAGTAATCGATTCCCGTATCGCTAAAGATCAAAGTGCCATTCGCCGCCGCCGGGAGTGCCTCTCCTGCAACAAACGTTTCACCACGTTTGAACGGGTTGAGATCAACCTGCCCCTGGTTATCAAACGTGATCAAAGCCGAGCCCCCTACGACCGCTACAAAGTTGAAAACGGGGTACGCAAAGCCTGCGAAAAAAGGCCTGTCAGCCTGGAGCAGATCGATGAGTTAGTTAACGACCTTGAACAGGTGTTACGTGAAAACGGTGAGAAGGAGGTTCCCGTAGCCTTTATCGGCGAACACATCATGGCCAATTTAAAAGAGCTTGATGATGTCGCCTATATCCGTTTTGCATCGGTTTATCGACAGTTTAAGGATATCAATGAATTTATGCAAGAACTTCAGGGCCTGCTCAAGCAGAGCCCCGGAGACCCTTCACAATGAGTGATTTTACGATATCAGATACCGGATTCATGCAGGCGGCTTTAGATTTGGCCCGCAAAGCCCTGGGACTGACAGCGCCAAATCCGATGGTTGGAGCCGTGGTTGTCGCCAATGGCGAAATCGTCGGCCGCGGTTTCCATCCCCGCGCCGGAGAACCTCACGCTGAAATTTTTGCTTTACGTGATGCCGGTGAGCGAGCCTTGAACGCCGAGCTCTATGTCACGCTCGAACCCTGCAATCACCAAGGTAAAACCCCGCCCTGTACGGAAACGATCATCCGCTCCGGGATTCGTCGGGTGGTTATCGGTACGACTGACCCCAACCCGCTGGTCGAAGGCCAGGGTGCCAAGCGCCTTTTAGAGGCCGGGATCAAGGTTGAAATTGGCTTACTGGGTTCAGAGTGCTGCCGACTCAATGAAGCCTGGAACAAATATATTACCACCGGACTACCCTTTGTTACGCTTAAAACCGCTGCCAGTCTCGACGGCCGCATCGCTACCCGCAGCGGCCACTCACAGTGGATTACAAACGAAAAATCGCGCCACTATGTCCATCAGCTGAGAGCCGCACACGATGCCATATTGGTTGGCATCGGCACCCTGCTTAAGGATAACCCCAAATTAACCGCACGCCTTCCCGGACAAGAGGCGCGCAACCCTTACCGGATTATCGTCGACTCCCTGCTGCGCACACCCTTAGACTCCCAGGTTTTTGGCCGCGACGGTCGAGAACGTATGTTCCTGGTCACCCATAAACACAGTGAAGAGCAATTAGCCCCTTACCGTAAACTGGTCAAAGAGATCCTGATACTGCCGACCAATGATCTGGGCCAGATCGATCTTTTAGAGTTAATGAAAACTCTCGCCTCCAGAGGCATAACGTCGCTGCTGATTGAAGGTGGCTCCGAGATCAACGGCTCAGCTCTGGACAGTCGGATTATCGATAAAGTCTGTTTTTTCTACGCTCCGATTCTGGTTGGCGGCCGTGGCAGTCTCGGCATGATCAGTGGGCAGGGAGCGGAAACCATTGACCAGGCATTAGCGATCAAAGATATAACCATCCGCCATTTTGATGATGATCTGTGTATCGAGGGTTATCTGGATTATAAAAGGATAAAATACTGAATCATATCACCAACCTACTCACTGGCCCGGCCTGGCTCTATGGCACGTTCATAGCTGGCCGCAATGCCCTCTATGACCTCATCCCCGCTTTAAGCCAGTCGGTCGAAATTCCGGTTATCTGTGTCGGCAATTTGACCACCGGGGGTACCGGAAAAACCCCAATGGTCGCATATTTAGCCGACTATTTCCACAAACAAGACCTGAAGGTTGCCATCCTTTCACGCGGCTATGGCCGCAAAGGGAAACAGAATCCCAAACTCATCACAAAAAATTCCCCGATTGACAATTTGGCGTCGACAGCATTAGGCGACGAGGTCTTAATGCTCCACCAGCAAATACCCGAAGCCGCCTTGGTTCTCGATGGTGACCGGATTCGCGGGGCTAAAGCGGCAATTAAACAGCTGGCTCCCGACTTAGCTCTCATGGACGACGGCTTCCAACATCGTCGCCTGCGCCGCAATTTCAACCTGCTGATGATCGACAGCCAGCGGCTCTTCGGCAACCGCCACCTGCTCCCGGCCGGCTCTTTGCGCGAACCTTTAAAGGCGATCAAGCGGGCCGATGCCGTTGTTCTTAACAAATTTGACCAGCGCCATCCGCACTTTTATGGCGAAGCGGCGGAAATTTTAAACTACATCTCCCCGCAAAAGGTCTTTTGCTCAAGCTACCACTTTCGCCGATTTTCAGCGGCCGACGGCAGTGGTTCGCTCAGTTTAAATGAGCTTAAGAATTTAGGGCCGCTCTGCGCCTGCTCGGGACTCGCCAATAACGACTATTTTTTTGCCCAGCTGCGAAGCCTCGGCTTGCAACTTGAGGAGACCACTTCGTTTAAAGATCATTATAACTATCGCGACGCTGATCTCAAAAAGCTGATTCGCATGAGTGGATCCCGGCCGCTGATCACCACCGCCAAGGATGCGGTTAAACTCAAAGCTCTCGCTGAAAAAAAAGGGCCGACGCTCCTTAAACAACTCAAGATTGCTGAGATCGGTTTAAAAATCGACCATGAAGGCGCCTTTTTAAAACTCTTTGAACCCTTTCTCCGGCCCCAAAACCGACTCGCCATTAAGCCCGCACGCCCATGAGTAAATTTCCCGAACCCAATATCAATAGCCAACCCCGAATGGCGGTTTTTCTTGACCGGGACGGCACTATTATCAAAGAGGTCAACTACTTAAGCCGACTTCAAGATGTTGAACTTCTGCCCGGGGCGGCGGCAGCTATCGCCAGACTTAACCAACTCCGGATACCGGTCATATTGGTTTCCAATCAGTCCGGGATTGCCCGAGGCAAATTCAGCGAAAATTTCGTTAAAGAGACCCACGACTATCTCCAGGAGATCCTGGCCCGTGAAGAGGCCCATCTCGATGATTTTTTCTTTTGCCCGCATCATCCGGAAGCCGGAATAGAGCCCTACAGAAAGGTCTGCAACTGTCGCAAACCGGCACCCGGACTCCTCCATGAAGCCGCAGCCCGACACCATCTTGACCTGACCAAATCATATGTCATTGGGGATAAACTGATTGATGTCGAATTGGCCCTCCAAGTAGGGGGCAAGGGGATTCTGGTGGAAACCGGACATGGCAAAAATGAAAAAGAGAAACTCGGCAGATGCAAAATCATCCCAAACTTTATCGCCGACGATCTTGACAGCGCTGTTAGCTGGATATTAGGAAAATTATGAGTTTACTGAAAATCCCCACTGACTGGAGTGACCGCGGAACCGTTTGCGGCTTTAAGGCTGCGGATGCCCTCTTTAACCTGCTGCCGGCGGCTGACGCCTATAAGCTGGGCCATCAACTTGCCCGTTTATGGCTGACTTTTGATCGCGGTCATCGACGCATTATCGAAAAAAACCTTGATCTCGCTTTGAAGATCAAACCTGACAGCCCTCAGGCACAACAGTTGCGAGCCGAGATCACCCAACATTTAGGTTATAATCTTTGTGAATTTTTCCTCCTGCAAAACCCGGCCTGCCGCCGCCTGCTGAAGGAAAATTTACAGATCACCGGACTTGAACACCTGCTCAAATCCCAAAACGAAGGCTCGGGTGCAATTATTGTCTCGGCCCATTTCGGTAACTGGGAAGTAGCCGGTTTTCTCTCGACCTTTATGAAAAGCCCAATCTCCACTGTGGCCAAACCGATCAAGGGAAAACCCCGCCTCTATGCCGCTATCGAAAAAACCCGCAAAGAGGTCGGATTCATCCCTGTAGATAAAAGCGGCAGCGCCGGAACTCTGGTAAGAAACCTGAAAAAAGGCGGCGTCATCGCCCTGCTCGTCGACCAACGGGTGCGCCGCCGTTTAAGAATTTGGTCACCTTTTTTCGGCCACCAGGTTCCGACCGTCCCCGCACCAGCGGTTCTTGCCCGGCTCAGCGGCAGTCCCATAATCCCGGCCTTCACCACCCGCATCCGCCCCCTGCATCATCAAATTGTCATCGAAAAACCGATCTTTGTCCCGCGTACCGGCAACAGCCGCGAAGTTGTTGCCGATTACACCCAACAGATAAACCAACTCATCGAAAAACATATCCGCGCCTGCCCGGCCCAGTGGTTCTGGCCCCACGACCGCTGGCAAAAAATCAACTCCGATTGAGCCACCAGCCGGGACGGTAGAAACAGTGGCGCCAGAGCAGGCCGAAACCAAGTTGACGAAACAATTTATCATACTTTTTCGGGTCAGGCTCATAGGCAATCAAAAAAGCGGCTCGATCACTATCCGTCAGCCTGCCTCCCCGATCCCAAAATTTTTTAACTGAGCGTATAAAACGATAAAGATTGGCCCGCCGACGGCTGCCGGAAAGCGGTGCTTTCTCTTGTTTGGCCTTATCGAAATCTATAAAACAGACCTTTCCTTGAGGTTCAACCAAGATATTTTTGACATGGAGATCGGTATAAAAGATCCCGTGTTCATGCAATTTCCGCAGACCGGCCCCAATATCATAGGAAATTTGCAAACGACTTACGGCCCCGGCCGAGTCTAGATATTCCGCTAAACCGACACTCTCTTGCAGGCGGCGGGTCACATAGTAACCATTGACGAAAACACTCTTTGGCCTTTGCTTTACAACAACAACCCCGATGGCTTGGGGAACTGAAATGGCCAACCTTTGAACCCGGGTATGGATCTTTAGTTCAGCCAAAAAACGGTGCGGGGAGAAAAATCTCGCGCCACTCAAAAAACGCAAAAGACCGCCGTGGCGATATTGACGAACAACAATGGGATAGGGCAGTTTGCCCCCAGATAGAAAAAAGATCGCCCCGCGCCCCATGCCCGCTGCCGACTCATCAAGACCATGCCCGGCCAACACCTCTGCAACAACTTCCGGCCAGGGGAATGAACCATCTACTGAAAAGTTTTTGGGAGTTTGGGGAGTATAGATAAAGCAGGATTGATCGTCTACGTTTAAGTGAGAGACCAAACTAAGACCTTCCGGCAAGGTTTCACTCATCACCCTGCGCCCAGGGATCTTTGAGTTCGGCCGAAACTAACGGTTTGATCGTTTTGACATTCTCGACCCCGGTCACCTGACGCAAAAAATCGATAATCAAACCCTGATCGAGTTCGGCAATCTCTAACCGGCTCCGACCCTGACAATCGAGTTGACCACCGGCCACCTGATTATGACCACCGGCGGTACCACCAAGTTTTTCAAGCAATTCACGCACCACTTTTCCGGCATGAGCCCGATGATTACCGGCACGTAACGATATAATCAGTTTATCATCGTAGAAAGCGGTCACAATCGACCAGCTCATACGCTCATGGAGAAGTAGAAAATCAGCGACCTCGGCGACCACATCGGGATTTTCTACCGGCCCTAATCGGGAACCAATCACCTGGCGATAGACAAAAGCGTTATCAACGGCTTCGCGAATATAGATAAAGTGCTCTCGCGGCCGACGGCTGAACTCAATCTGAGAGAGCCGTCGCATATTCACCAAAGGCACCAGATCATTATAGATTCTTCGATCCCGGGGACTGGCCTCACGCCCTAAATGCTGAGTTTCGGAAGTGATACCATAAACCAGAGCCGTCGCCAGAGAGCTTGTAATCGAAACTCCCAAACACTGCAGATATTCGGTAACAATGGTCGTACAAGAGCCGTAACCGGTACGAATGTCGACAAATGGAGTCTTTCGCAAAACCGCTCGAGTGGCCCCTTTCTGCGGGTGATGGTCGATAACTATGGCCGGAATTTTATCATCCGGCAAAACATTATTCCCGGCCCGGGGCTGAGTATCAACCAGGGCATAAGCAACATTATCGCGCCCCCGCACCCGGCTGAAAGGCACCGCTTTATAAGGCAGATAGCGCATCATCGTGCGATTCTCGGAACGCCCGACAATCCCCCCATAAGCGACCTGCACCCGGCATTCAGGGGCGAGAAAGCTGATCACCGCCGCCAGGCCGCAGGCCGAAGCAAAGGCATCCGGATCAGGATTATTATGGGTCAAAACTACCAAACGAGAGTGATCTCCCAGAGCCGCCAGTAAACGCTGCCCCAGTTCTTCAAATATCTCACCTTCGCAACTGTCCATGCTCTCTCCAGCACCATTTAATAAAAATATGATTGCCTTAAAAACCGACCAATAACATATTCGACTACAATCTATCAAGCCAAACCCGCAACCCTTTTCATCCGCATACACATAACCAGCTATCTCAATAATACAATAGACTTGATATTTATTGAATAAATTGCTATAGTTGCAGTCAATTTGCAGCTTAATCGGAGAGTCTCGACTTTTTTACGAAGCCATCAAGCCTGAAAAGAGAGATATAATTTGAAAAACGACCGCATTATTGAGCAGCTTGGCGGCATTGAAGATATCCCGCCGCTGCCGGCGCTGGCCAGTCGGATCATCGACACCTGCTTCAACGACCAGGTGAATTTTCAAGAGATGGCGGATTTGATCAAACAGGATCCGATCCTTACGGCCCGCATCCTGATACTGATCAACTCCCCGGCCTTTGCCTTGCCGACTAAAGTCGAAGATTTAAGCCACGCTATCTCCTTACTAGGTAAAAAACAAGTTCGTAACCTGGCCTTGAGCGTCACTATCTTTGATACTTTCAACGCCAAAGGCAAAGAGCGTGAACAAGAGATGGCAGCCTTCTGGCAGCACTGTGTTGCCTGTGCCCACGCCTGCGAAGAACTGGCCAAAGAGCTCAATTATCCCCATCCGGAAGAAGCCTTCATTGCCGGCCTCCTCCATGATATAGGCAAACTGATAGCTTATCACCGACTGGAAAAACCATTCACCCTGCTCCTCTCAGAACTTTTAGACGCAGGCGACAACAGCAGCCGGGAATGGCCGCCGCTGACCCGGGAAAAAGAGATCTTAGGAGCCGGCCACCACCTGATCGGCAAATGGGCGGCAGAGGCCTGGAACTTCCCCTCTCCCATCGTTGAAGCGGTCTGGCTCCACCATCAGCCACCGCCCGGCTCCCGCAGTGAGATCCCATCACTACCTCTACTGGTGCGCTTTGCCGACGCTCTCTGCAACCTCTACAGTCTCGGCTCCAATTACTTTATCAATCATGAACTCGACTATTCAACATCGGCGCCCTACGCTCGCACGGTTGAATCCTTAAAGATCTTTTTTCGCCTTGACCATGAGAGCCTGTTAAATGTCTACCATACAGCCGACAATCGCTTAAATGAGTTCGGCAGCTGCCTCGAAGTGGTTGACAATAAGCTCTATTTCTCCGCCATCCGCAAAGCCAACCGAGAGCTCGGACGCCTCAACCTGGAACGAGAAAAGACGCTGGCCGAACTTGAACTGAAAAATCGCCTGCTTGAAGGCTTAGCCGCGATTGACCGGAAACTGGGGCTCCGCCCCAATCGCAACACAATGCTTGAAGAGATTATTGAGCAAACCCTGAAACTCTGTCAAAGCCGGTTCGCTTTTTGCGGTCTCAGCCGACATGAAAGTGCCCCCGCCTGCTGGCTCGGACAATTTGGCCAGGAGAAGTTTTCAGAGAAGGATTTGGCCTCGGACAAAGCCCTCTTTAGCGAAGAGGGAGACTATCTAACCGACCACGACGCCGAACGTCAGACAAAAATCCTGACCACAATTAAACGCCTGATCCTGAAAAAATCCGACGCCTTATTGAGAAACAGTCGGATTACTCCGTTAAAAGAGCACCCCTCTATTCTGGTGGTTCCTCTGTGCCCGGCTAACCAGACATTCGATACCGAGATCCACGGCCAACTGATTGTTGACTGCTGCGGACTGGGCCGTAGCGGCGTCAATAAAACCGTACTACTAGAGACTATATCCCATTTTGCCGCCGGTCTCAGTGATATTATCGAACGCGGCCGCATGACCGATGATCTCGCCGGACAGTCAGAGACAATCACTGAACTTAACCGCCAGAGTGAAGAGATTCAACACGAACTACTCCAGGCCCACCGCATGGCCACGGTCGGCCGTCTGGCAGCCGGTGCCGCTCATGAAATAAACAACCCTCTGACTGTAATTTCGGGCCAACTCCAAATCTTAAAGACTAAAGCGGAAAAGAGTGGCGATGCGGAGACAAACCTAAAACGTTATAACAGCATGCTGGGAAAAGTTGACAAAATTGCTCGCATCGTCAGCGATCTGCTCACCTATGGCCGTCCGCAAAAAGCCCGGATTCAATCGGTTTCCGTCAAAAATATTATCCACCAGTCAATTGAAGCGATCAAGCACCGCCCAGGGTTCGCCAATATCAAATTCACCATCAACACCCCCGACAACCAGCCGGCAACACTTGTCGACCCGCAACAACTCGGCCAGGTTCTTATCAACCTGCTGATTAATGCGCAGCTGGCAATGCCGGAAAGCGGATCAATCGGCATTCGGGCCGCCTGCAAACAGAGCCAAATGAAGATCAGCCTGAGCGATACCGGTTGCGGCATCGCCCCGGAAGACCTGCCGTCAATTTTTGATCCCTTTTATACGACCAGGGAACCGGATAACGGTACCGGCTTAGGCCTTTCCATTGTCCACGCCCTGGTCGAAGCCAACCAGGGCATCATTGAGGTTCGGAGCACACTCAATAAAGGAACAACATTTACAATATCCTTACCTACGGCTAAAAAAGGAACTGGACAGTAAGCAGTGGACAGTGGTCATGTGCAAAATTCAGCCGCTATTCTTAAGCAGTACTGGGGACATGAAGCTTTTCTCCCGTTTCAGCAAGAGGCGATAGAGTGCGTCCTCAAGCACGATGATTCACTACTTGTCCTGCCCACCGGAGGCGGCAAATCGGCCTGTTATCAGGTTCCGGCTCTAGCCCTTAACAGCTTGGCGCTGGTGGTCTCACCCCTGATCGCTCTAATGAAAGATCAAGTCGACGGTTTACGCCTTAACGGGGTACCGGCGGCCTGCATCAACAGCTCCATGACCATTGTCGAAAAACGCCAGGTCACCGATCAACTTAAGGCCGGAGAACTTAAACTCCTCTATATCTCACCGGAAAAACTGGCTCAAGAGAGAAGTTTAAACTTTTTAAAAACCCTGGACGTACGCTTTATCGCGGTCGACGAAGCCCACTGCATCAGCCAGTGGGGCCATGATTTTCGCCCCGACTATCGACAGCTGGGACGTTTGCGGGAACATTTTCCCGAAATTTCGGTTCACGCCTATACGGCCACGGCCACCCGCGAAGTCCAAAAAGATATCGCCACCCAACTCAACCTGAAAGAGCCCCGTTTTCTCATCGGCTCATTTGACCGCCCCAACCTGACCTACCGGGTTTTTCGCAAAAGCCCGCGCCACTTTGCCCAGATCATGGAAGTTATTAACCGTCACCCCGGACAAGCGGGTATCATCTACTGCCAAAGCCGTCGTGAAGTTGAAGAGACCGCAAGCCGCCTCGCGGATTCCGGTCGAGCCGTCTGGCCCTATCACGCGGGCATGGCGGATTATGATCGCAAAAGCAATCAGGAAGCATTTATCAACCATGAATCCGGCATTATGGTTGCCACTATCGCTTTCGGCATGGGAGTTGATAAGTCCAACATCCGTTTTGTCATTCACAGCGGCCTGCCCAAAGCCCTGGAAAACTACCAACAAGAGAGTGGTCGGGCCGGTCGCGACGGTTTGCCCGCCGAATGCTTGCTCTTTCACAACAGCAACGATCTCCTACGCTGGCAACGTACCCTCAACGAAGCGGAAAATGAGACGGGATCAGAGGGCGCCCAGCACTCCCTAAATGCGATGAACAATTACGCCCACACAACTAACTGCCGCCACCGCACCCTGGTCAATTACTTTGACCAAGAACTAGATAAGGAGACTTGCGGGCACTGCGACATCTGCCTTGAAGAGCTGCCGGAGATTGACGACCCCCTGACTACCGGACAAAAAATCATCTCCAGCATTCTGCGTCAGGGGGAAAATTTCGGCCTCAACTACAGCGCCCAAGTCCTCAAAGGCTCTAATGATCGCCGTATCAAAGCCAACGACCACAATCAACTCTCGACCTGGGGCATTTTAAAAGAGCAAAGAACCGAGCAAATCAAAGAGTGGCTCGACCAACTCATCAGCCAGGATTTTCTCATGCGAACCGGTGAGTATCAAGTCATAAAAATTACACCGGCCGGTCGAGAGCTGCTCCGGGGAGAAAAAAAACCCCGCCTGCTGAAAACTAAAGTTGAACGAAGCTCGGTGACAAAAATCACGGCCGAAACCATTCTGAGCCCCCGGGAGCTGGAACTTTTCGACGATTTGCGCGAATTGCGCCGGGAACTGGCCGGCGCCCGCAAAGTCCCGCCCTATGTCATCTTCAGCGATGCGTCACTCTACGACATGGCCCGATGCCGCCCCGTAAGCCTTGACTTTTTCCGCCAGGTCAAAGGGGTTGGCGAAATGAAACTTCTTGATTTCGGCGATATTTTCACCGCCCGCATCCAGGAGTTTTGCAGCCAATATGACCTCGAAAGCAACTGCCTTACAAATCCGACAATCAGCCGCAAAACCTCCAAACGCGACCCTGATGAGCTTAGCGCCTCCGAAGTTAAAGCTTTTGCCTGTTTTGCCGAAGGACTCTCCCTGAAAGAGACCGCCGCCAAAATGGATCGAGCCCGGTCAACCACCAGCGGCTACCTGACCACCTACATCCGCCATCTTGAAATCAGTGACCCCACAGCTTGGGTCAGCGCCGAAAATGTGCAAAAGATTGAAGTGGCTATGAAAGAACTAGGATCCGCCCCCTTAAAACCAATTTTCGTAAAACTGGAAGAAAAAATCTCCTATGAGGAGATCAAACTTGTCTTTGAATGCCGAAAAAATAGAGAAAAGCAGAACCACAAATAAACCCAAATGGACACAAAAACTATTTACATCAACGGCCGCTTCATCCCGGAAAACGAGGCTGCCATTTCGCCGCTTGATACAGGATTTCTTTTTGGCGATGGCCTTTTTGAGACCATCCGCACCTATCACGGCCACCCTTTCCAGATCGACGATCATCTTGCCCGCCTGCGCCAAGGCCTACAAAAATTAGCCCTGCCCGAACCGCAAAACCTAAAGCAAAGCCCGGCCATTATCGCCGAACTGCTGGGCGCAAACCAGCTCCGCCAAAAGCCGGGAGTAATCAAACTGGTTGTCAGCCGAGGTAACCCGGAAACAGATAACCCGAACCATACTTCAACCTTGATGATCAGAGCCACAGATCTTGACGTTGAGAGCATCAAATGCCGACAGCAAGGTATGAGGGCTCTGATATTGCCCTGGCGCCGCGACCGGCATAACCCTCTGCTCGCTATAAAAAGTTTAAATTATCTGGAAAATCGTTATGGCCTGCAAGAGGCCCGGAGAAAAGGTTTTGACGAAGGGATTTTTCTCAACCAGGACAATGAGCTCTGTGAAGGAAGTTTCTCCAATCTTTTTCTAATCCGGGACAACCGCCTGCTAACCCCGCCGCTGACGGCCGGCCTCCTGCCCGGTATCACCAGAAATTTCATTATAAAAAGCGCAAACCAACTAAATCTTGGCTGCCGGGAAATGCCGCTTTATCCAAAAGATCTCGGAGAGTGTGACGGCGCCTTTCTCACCAGCTCACTAATGGAGATAGCACCGCTGATCGAACTCGACGAATACAAATTCGACGCTGACCAGACCGCACCAATCAGAAACCTCCTGCTGGAGGTTTTTAAGAGGGAAACTGCTTGAAACGCTATCAGTCCTTTAGCCAAAACGGTTTGGGAGCCTTGTCAAAAGAGAGATCAAGTGCCGGAGCTGAGGCGGGCTTTTGCTGAGGGGCTGCTTTTGCCGCCGGCGGAGCCGAGATTATCACCTGTTTTTTAGTTTTTGCAACCGTGGGTTTTACCCGTGGAGTGAGCCAGAAAGGTTTGGGCGCCTTACTGAAGGAATCAACTTTAACAGCTGGAGTCTTAACCTCCGGTTTTACCTTTTTGACGGGCTGTTTAATTAAAGAGCCACGAGGCTTCATATTCCGCCAGAAAGGGATCGGAGCCTTGCCGAAGGAGGGATCCTTTTTAACTGCAGTCGCAGCCATCGGTTTATCTTTAGAGATCGCCTTGACCTCCACTTTTTTCACGATCACCACGTCTCTTTTTGCCTGGGCGCTCTCCCTTGTAGCCTGCACGGCCGCATTCTTCCATTTCATGGCAGCTTTTTCAAAAAGTACCAGTTTCATCTTCAAGTTGCTTACTTCCGCCTCAAGCCCCTTGACCTTTGACATCAGCACCGAAATTTCCGCTTTACCCTGTTCAACCCGGGCTTCGGCCGCCTTTTTCAGCGGGGTCGAAGAGATATAATAGAGCCAGAAAAGAGCTATAAGCAACAACACCGCAAACATCGGAAGAAGATTATAAGAGCCGGAACCAGAGCCACCAGCAGTCGGTTTTTCAGTTGTCGTCATCAGGATTTCACCTTTCTCACTATTATTATCACTATCATCAGAGTTATCGCTCACGGTTGCGGTGACTTCAACAGGCTTCGCAATCGCTACAACTTCATCGTTTTCAGACTCTTTAGCTACCGGTTCTTTAATTACCGGTTCACTTTCTACAACCGGAGTCGATGTCGGCTCGGCCGGCGACGGCTTCCCGCTCTCTTTAAGATCCGACTTCTCGATGCCCACAACTTCTACAGTCTCGGTCTCGGTTACGGAATCCGGAGCAGTTTTATCAAGCCCGGCCGCACTGAAAAAAGCAGCCATCTTCTGTTTATCGATTTCTGCCGGGGCCGGAGCTTTGGCAACTACCTTTTTCCGGCGCCCGCGACTAACCGGCGCCTTACCTGTTTTAGGGGTTTTAGGGGTCTTCTTTCCATTTGCGGTTGTCATACGAACAACTCCTCATAAATCTTCCGATAATCTTCACGAGCTCGGGATCGTCCCCCAAACTCAACAATTGTCTGCTGCCGGCTGGATGCCTGCTGAACTTTGGTATCAACCCGCACCGGGGACAAAACCAGGTCTCCGTAGCGCTCCTGGAGCGCTGACAACACATCTTTACTGACATTGACCCGCTGATCATAAAAGGTCGGGAGAATGCCACAAACTTTTACCTCTTTTTCAAAATACTCTTCAATCATTTTCAGGTTTTCAAAGACCTGACCGACGCCAACCATCGCCAGGTAGTCCATACTTACCGGCAATAGAAGTTCATCAACATAGACCAAGGCATTCTGGCCCAGGATCGAGAGTGAAGGTGAACAGTCAAGCAAGACTACACTAATACCGGGCAAAACCTGCTCGACATCAGACAAAGCCCGCTTTAAGGCCTCTTCCCGCCGGGGCCTGGTCACCAGCACGGTTTCACAGGCAGCCAGGGTCTGATCGGAGAGCAGGCAGAAAAGGTTCTTACGCGCCTCAACCAGGCAATCGGCTAAAGGTTTACCGTCAACCAGCAGATCATAGAGAGAGTTGTCGTTCGCCACGCCGAAACTCTCGGCAACATTGCCCTGAGCGTCGAGATCGACAACCAGAACCTTCTCTCCGGCTGCGGCCAAACAGTGGGCTAAGCTGATAACCGTCGTTGTTTTACCGGTACCGCCTTTAAAATTCTGACAGGCTATCTTACGCACCAAAAACCTCCATCCATTAGGAGGCTGTCCGAGAATGCTCTTTTTCCCCAGCTCAGCGTTATTTTTTGAAAATAATGCTCAGAATACCAAGTGTATGCCTGTGCTTATTTTTAAAAAATGCCTCGATCTGAGAAAAAATTTCTATTCTCAGACAGCCTCCTAGCCTTCGCCAACTGAGAAATACTTTATTTTTCTACCGGCAAACCCTTAACAAATGCCCTTTCAGATTGTCAAGCTATTTCACTCTTTATTATCCTTTGACAACTCCTCTTCTTCGTGATACTCCCTAGTTACTATGGCTAATATTCTAATCATTGATGATGACTCTTTTATTGCTGAGACCATCTCTGCACTGATCCTTCATTTAGGCCACATCCCAACTTCGGCTTTGACCTTGCGAGACGGCCTAAAGCAAGCAGGAAGCAATAATTTCGATCTTATCTTACTCGATGTCTCGCTACCTGACGGTAGCGGCCTGGAAATAATCCCCCAACTTACAGCCCTGCCAAGCTCGCCGGAAGTTCTTATATTTACCGGTTTCGGGGACACTAACGGCGCCGCCCTGGCGATCACCAACGGGGCTTGGGATTATCTGGTCAAAGGCGACTCTCTGCATAACGTCAGATTATCGCTGGAGCGTGCCCTGCGCTACCGCGAAGCCCGACAAAAACAGCCTCAGGCAATATCCTTAAAACGCGATGATCTGATCGGTGAAAGCCCAGCCATAAAGCAACTTTGCGACTTCATCGCCCGGGCCGCCGGCGGCCCGGCCGACATTCTGCTGACCGGGGCTACCGGAACCGGCAAAGAGCTTGCGGCCCGGACCATTCATGACAACAGCCCCCGTCAAAAACATGAATTTGTCGTTGTCGACTGCGCCGCACTCCCCCTCAACTTAAGCGAAAGGACCCTTTTCGGCAGCCGCCGCGGGGCCTATACCGGAGCTGATCGAGACCATGAAGGCCTCGTAGCCAAAGCGGACAGCGGCTCTCTTTTCTTTGATGAAATCGGCGAACTCGGCCTTGATCAACAAAAAGTCCTGCTCCGCGTTCTACAAGAGAGAAGCTACCGCCCTCTGGGGGACACCAAAGAGAAAAAAAGTGATTTTCGCCTGATAGCAGCCACCAACCGCGACCTTGAAGCGATGGTCAAAGAGGGCACTTTTCGCCGCGATCTCTACTATCGCCTTAACGCCTTAAACTATACGATGCCGACCCTGGCCGAGCGTTTGGAGGATATCGATCTTCTCGCCCCCTACTTTATCAACCAATTCTGCAAAAAAACCGGGGCCGAGACCAAGGGCTTCAGCCCGGATCTGATCGAAGCCTTAAAATCCCATAACTGGCCCGGCAATATCCGGGAACTCAGTCAGGCTTTAGAAGCCGCTATCACGCTGGCCGGCCCCGAAGAGATCCTCTACAGTCAGCACTTGGCCAAACACCTGAGAATCAACTTAAGCCAAGTCAAATTCGCCGCCGGCAACCGGGGATCACGGCAAGCTTTGACCGAAACCCGCTCTGAACCGTTACCAACTCTGGCCCAATTCCGCCAAACCGCCGAATTGGAATATTTCACCCGACTCCTGCAGCAAAACCGCCAAAACCTTAAGGAAGCCTTAAAAATCTCCGGCCTCTCACGCTCTCGTTTCTACGACCTCGTAAAACGTCATAAGCTCTCACTTGACTAACGAGTAAACATTGATTAGGCTTAAACTATGACAAAAATTCACCAAAAAAAAAGTTTTCGCGACGGCCTTATTCTGACCTTTATCGGCTGGACCCTCCTGATCCTCTTTTCGGGATGGTATTTCGCAAACCGAGAATGGGAACAGGCCCTTGAACATGGCCGCAATCTGGGCCGGGCCGCAATCCAGAAAGATTATATCTATCGGCTCTGGAACGCCTCCCACGGCGGCGTCTATGTCCCGGTCACGGAAACCACCCCCCCTAACCCCTACCTCAAACATCTCAAAAACCGCGATGTCACGACCACTTCCGGCATCAGCTTAACCAAACTTAACCCCGCCTACATGACCCGCCAGGTTCACGCAATCGGCCAGAAAGAGTATGGTATTCAAGGCCATATCACCAGCCTCAAACCTTTACGCCCTGAAAACCGGCCTGATGCCTGGGAGATCCGGGCCCTGAAACAGTTCCATCAAGGCCGCAAAGAGATCTCAGAGCCGTTAAATCTCGATAGCAAAAACCCCTCAATCCGGATCATGACCCCCCTTATTACCCGGACTTTCTGCCTTAAATGTCACGCTCATCAAGGACACGAGGTTGGTGATATCCGAGGCGGAATAAGTACCACCATACCAATGGCGAAAATCATCACGGAAGCCCGGCAGCATATGTTTATGCTCGCAATTTTTCACGTTATAATCTTTCTCCTGGGAAGCACAGTTCTCCTGTTTTTATACATTACGAACCGCAAGCGACTGACTGAAATCACCCAGGCCAACCAGATCATAACCCAGAATGAAAAAATGCTGCGGGGGATTATTGATAATACCGAAAGTGCAATTTGCGTCTACAAGGCCAACCATGACGGCTCGAAATTTTACTGCAAAACTTTTAATCCGGCCGGAGAAAAATTGTGCCAACTTAAAACCGCTGATATCATCGACCTGGAGGTCAGAGAGGTTTTTCCCACAATCGAAGATATGGGGCTTCTTGCTGTTTTCAAACGAGTCTGGCGCAGTGGTCAAACTGAAATATTTCCTATTTCAAACTATGATGATGAACGAATATCGATATGGGTTGAAAACAAGATCTTCAAACTCCCCTCCGGCGAAATTGTCGCGGTGGTTGATAATTTGACCGCAAAAAAACAGGCGGAAGAAAAAATGAAAAAAAGCCGGCAAGCTTGGCAGAAGACCTTTGATGCGCTCCCCGACATCATCACTATAATGGATAATAATTTTACAATTATTCAAGCCAACCAGGCCGCGTACAAGCTTTTCAACCAGCAAGGCCGTGAAGTCATTGGCCATAAATGCCATGAGCTCTTCAACTTAAGCCCGACCCCCTGTTTCAACTGCCCGGCTTTAAAAACCCTTAAAGATGCAAAAGATCATATCGAAATTATTGAGCATAGAACCCTCAATAGAACTTATATGGTGACCGTCGGGGTGATCACCAATGCGACCGGCGATCTTATAAACCTGGTTCACTCGGCCTGCGACATCAGTAAGCTCGTCGAACTTGAAGGGGAGCTTTTCCAGACCCGTAAACTGGAGGCAATCGGCACCCTGGCCGGCGGCGTGGCCCATGATTTTAACAATATCCTGACGGTTATCCGCGGCCATGCCGAGTTGGCGATGATGCAGTCGGATGAGCGGAATCCATTTTGGAACGACCTCAAAGCGATCGAAGCGGCCAGCGAACGGGCCAGTCAACTGACCCGCCAACTCCTGGCCTTCAGCCGCAAAGAAAAAATCACCCCGGAGATCATCCTGGTCAATCCTCTAATCAAAAATCTTTACAAGATGCTCAAACGCCTGATCGGCGAAGAGATCAATTTGGAAATCGATCTGGGCGACAAGCTTCCCCCGATTATGGCCGACCCGGGACAGTTTGAACAGATCATTATCAATCTGGTCATCAATGCCGCCGATGCCACTCGCGACATAGCCCTTAACCAGGGTCGCCGAGTCAGCATTATCACCACATCGACGACCCCGCCGGATAATGATTCGGCTATTGATCCAGCGCCTGCTCTTTGCTTGCAGGTCAGAGATAACGGCTGTGGTATCCCCGAGGAAGTTATCCCGCTGATCTTTGATCCCTTTTTCACAACTAAAGAGAGTGGTAAAGGAACCGGCCTCGGTCTCTCCACCGTCCATGGCATCGTTGAACAAAACAAAGGCCGTATTGAGATCGAAAGTCAACCCGGACAGGGTACCACATTTACTATCTACTGGCCCGGAATCAAGAGTGGGACGGGCACCATAAATGACCACCGGGTGATTGAAAAAATACCTGGCGGCAACGAAACCATTCTTGTTGCCGAAGATGACCAGGCGGCCCGGAATCTAGCCGTCCAAACCTTACAGCAGGCCGGCTATACGGTGATTGAAGCAGCCGACGGCGAAGAAGCAATCGCCAAAGCCCGCAACCATTCAGGAACTATTGATCTACTCTTCAGTGATTTAGTCATGCCCAAAATGGGCGGCATCGAATTAGCTGAAAATATAACCCGCCGCTACCCCGAAACCAAAATTCTGCTGGTCTCCGGCTACCTCGGCGACCGCATAGATTATGACAACGAAACCCTGCAAAAAACCACCTTCCTCAACAAACCTTACCGGTTGCCGGAACTGTTACAAACTATCAGGCAACTCCTCGACTAGTCAATACGGGATCTCAATATGGAAAGCCATTTTACAGAGTAGATTC
>JAYEGS010000097.1:0-18790 GCA_034659215.1 Pseudomonadota bacterium
GCGGTCGGTTTTTTGAGTTGAAGGGAGAAGGGAATTCGATATTTTTCCCCGTTCACATCGGCCCGGAAAATGGATCTTTTGATTTCAAGTTCTGCGAAAGGCAGGATCGGGATTTCGCATGTTGAGAGTGAATTTTGGTCGATCTTTTGCTTGAAAGTTTTTTTCTCAGCATTTTGCTTTATGACCTTTTCCAGACCGGTAATTGTCAGACTTCCTTTACTGAAAACGGTTTTTATGCTAACCCCGCTTAAAGTAACTTTTTTCAGCTCATCTTTCCGGAGTGAGGCGGGGCTGTAAGTCAAGGTTACGTGTTCAATTGTCAGATCCGGATCGCTAGCTGCTCCCAGGGTTAAAGGGCCGGCACTTATTTGGTTAAAGCCCAAACGATTAATCGGGCAAATAAGTGAGGATAAGCCCGCTTGTCTGGCGATGCGGGGCAGAATCCGGGTCTCTATGAGGCCGGGAAGCATTAAGAGTGCAGCGCTGCCCAGAGCGAACCCGAGGAGTAGAATAAAGCCGCTTATACGGGCTATTTGTTGTAGTCTAATCATTTAAGGAGAAAAAATGTCAGAAAATATTCATCTGCTCTGTTCCCAGTGCCAAGGTTTGAACCGAGTACCCGAGTTACGTCTTAAAGATGATCCGCGTTGCGGCAAATGTCAGGCATCGCTGCTGGCGGGGCAGGTGGTTGAATTGACGGTCCAGACCTTTAAGCCTTTTATCAGCAAAAATGATCTTCCGGTAGTGGTTAATTTCTGGGCTTCATGGTGTGGTCACTGTTGTAATTTCGACCCGGTTTTTGCAGATGCCGCCGCTCAATTACAATCTCAAGCGCGGCTGGCCCGGGTCGAGAGTGAGGAGGAGCCGACTTTGATCCGGCAATTTGCGGTCAAGGGGATGCCGACCCATATCATCTTTCGGGCGGGGCGCGAAGTGGCGCGGCAATCCGGGGCCATGCCGCTGCCGGCTTTTATGTCTTGGTTGCAGGAATATATTTAAGCAGTTCTTGTACGGCTTTACCGAGCTGGTTGATGGTATAGGGTTTTTTGATAAAGGTTGAGGGGCCGAAGGTGAGGGTCTTTTCCACCTCCTCATTTTCCGAAAAACCACTGGCAATAACCGCTTTTAAGCCCGGTTTGATTTCGGCCATGCGGGCATAGGTTCGGCGGCCATTGATGCCGGGATCCATGATCATGTCGAGGAGTACCAGATCTATTTGGTTTTTTGCCAAAAGCTCAATGCCTGCCTCCCCCGAAGCGGCGGTTTGGGTTTGATAACCAAGTGAATTTAAAAGTTCTTCGGCAATTTCCCGCTGCATCTCTTCATCATCGACGATCAGAATCTTTTCCTGCTTGCCTTGAAGTTTTTTAAGGGTTGTTGCGGCGTGCTCTTGTTCCCGGCCTTCATCTTTGATTTTCTTTCTCGTTGCCGGCAGGTAGATGGTAAAGATTGTGCCATTTTCGTCGCTTTCGACCAGGATCTCTCCATTATGGTCACGAATTGTATTCCAAACTACAGTCAAGCCTAAGCCGGTGCCGCTGCGGCCCATGATTTTTTTACTATAGAACGGCTCAAAAATATGCTCTTTATCGGTTGCGGAAATACCGGATCCGGTATCCTTGATAATAATTGAGATGTACTCGCCCGGGTTAAGAAAATTATTTTCGCTTAAGGGTTCTTCGATATAGAGGTTGCAGGTTGTAATCGTGATGTTGCCTTCTTCTTTAATTGCCTCAAAAGCGTTAATCAGGAGGTTGAGCAGACTTTTACGCAGGTGGGTCGGAGAACAGTTTATGGCGAGCAGTTCAGGATCTAAAACGGTTGTGACTGTAATCTGGTCATAGCGTTTTTTGAGATTTTCAATTTCCGGTGATTCCAGCAAAATTTCAATGAAGTTTTCGACCGCCACGACCTCCCTGACGGCGGCGATCCCCCGGGTCACAGTCAGCATGTCGGCTACCACGTCTGCGGCTCGTTTACCGGAATCAAGAATCGCCTTTACCGGTCTGCGCAATTCGCTTTCCGGCGGCAGTTTCATTAAAATAATTTCCGGGTAGCTGATGATGCCGGAGAGGATGTTGTTCAGGTCATGGGCAACTCCGCCCGCCATCAGACCGACCGCCTCCATCTTCGTGGCGAGGAGCAGCTGTTTTTCGGTCTCTTTTAACTTTTCCGCCTGCCGGGTAATTTCCAGGTTCTGGCGCTCAAGCTTTTTGTTGTATTTGCCTAAGGTGTGGTTGCGGTAGAGGAGGACGGCGATACCAGCAAAAACTAATAATAAAATCTGGATAAGCGGGCCGTAGTCCGGTTTCCGGTCATAGCGCACGGCAATCCAGTTGTTGAGTATTTTCTGATGGGTGGTTGAATCGATTGCGGCGATCGCTTTATCAAAGATGTTGATCAGTAAGGGTTCATCGTTGCGGGCAGCAATGCCGAGCTCCCAGCGTTCATCGAATTTACCTGTCACTTTAAGTTCGCCGACAAAATCTTTCTGGATCGTGTAGCCGACGGTCGCCAAGGTGCCGATAAAGCCAAATAGTTTGTTTTCCACGACCTGTTTCAGGCCTGCAGAAATCGAGTCTACATCAACAATCTGCATTTTCGGAAAACGGCGGCGTAAAATCTCGTTAAAGGCGTAGCCTTTGACAATGCCGATCTTTTTATCGGTTATTGTCGAGATGGAATCAATGAATGGGGTTTCGGTTTTTGCGGCCATGACCAGCGGGATACTCAGGTAGGGCTTGGTGAAATTCATGTAGGTGCGGCGTTCCGGTGTCGGCATCGCCAGCGAGTAGATGTCGCATTTGCGGGATTTGGCGAAGGTAATGGACTCCGACCAGCTTCGGGTTGGTACCAGGACGATGGGGAGGCCGATGGTTTTCTCTAAAATCGTGATGTATTCAGCCGTCATGCCGATATGCCGACCGTTTTCAATCTTTTCCAGCGGCATCCAGTCGGGGTCAACACACATTGTGATCTGCTTTTTCTTTTCGAGGTAAGCTCTCTCCTCTTCGGAAAAACTGATCACCTGGGCTCTTTGGTCAGCTGTTTTGGCGGTTCCGGCGGTGCTCGAAACGGATTTGTCCGACTGGTATGTATGAGCAAAGCCCGGTGGGGTCGCTGAAAAGAGGTTCAAAATGAGAACCAGCGAGAAAAAAAGGACAGAGTTCAGATATCGTTTCAAGGTCATCTCCGGTAGGCGGGGTGTTGACATATCATTGTTTTAGCGTATACTTAGTAGACTAATCAAGTAAAAAATATAACAAACTTGATTTGGATGAATAGTTTCGGGGAATCATAGTTGTGTTAGGAGCCTGTCCGAGAATGTCTTTTTTCCCCAGCTCTTCGTTATTTTTTGCCAATAATGCTCGGAATACTAGGTGTATGCCTGTGCTTATTGGCAAAAAATGCCTCGATCTGAGAAAAAAATCCTATTCTCGGACAAGCTCCTGGAGAAAAATTAAATGAGTGCATCACGAAAGGCTTTTGTTGAAGCCATGCAGGCCGTAGATGGGGTGGTGCTGGGTAAAAAATTGCAGGTAAGGCTTGCTTTTACCGCTTTGCTCGCCGGAGGCCATCTGCTGATTGAGGATTTTCCCGGGGTTGGTAAAACCATCCTGGTGCAGGCTCTGGCCAAGGTTTGCGGCCTGACTTTTCAGCGTCTCCAGTTTACCAGTGATCTGCTGCCGGCCGATATTCTCGGGGCCGTGGTTTTTGAGCGACAAAAAGAGCTTTTTACTTTTCGTCCCGGCCCTCTTTTTGCGCAATTGGTTCTGGCTGATGAAGTCAACCGGGCCACTCCCCGAACCCAGAGTGCTTTGCTTGAGGCTTTAGAAGAGCATCGGGTGACGGTTGATGGTCGGACTTATGATCTGCCGGAACCTTTTTTTGTGATTGCGACGCAAAATCCGGCTTATCAGATTGGTACCTACCCTTTGCCGGAGTCCCAGCTCGATCGTTTTCTTATGCGCTTAGAGCTGGGTTATCCTGATGCCAGGGCGGAACGTGAGTTGCTGGCCGGTGGTGATCGTCGGCAGCTGCTTAAAGATCTGGTTCCCCGGCTTGATAGTTTGGCGTTGACTCAATGCCGGCGGCAGGCGGCTGGTCTCCATGTTGCCGATCCTCTGCTTGACTATCTTCAGGAGTTGCTTAAAAGCAGTCGAGAAAGTGGTTTTTTTCAGCGCGGTCTTTCGCCTCGGGCAGGCCTTGCTTTGCTGGCCGCGGCCCGGGCCTGGGCCTGGCTTGACGGGACCGATTTTGTCCGGCCTGAGGATCTTCAGGCCGTTTTTTTCGCAGTCGCCGGTCATCGCCTGGAAACGGCTGACGGTTCAGCGAGTGCCCCGCGGCTCAAACAGCTTCTCGCTTCCGTCCCTCTGCCATGAGGACTCGGAGGATGTACGAGAATAGAAAATATTTTAAGTTCTCATGGCGGCGGCAGTTTGATGCCTGGTTGGCTCGGCGTCGTCCTGAAATCAGCTCAGCCTGCCGTCTGTCACATCGTCGCCTCTACATTATTCCGACTATTACCGGACTATTTTTTGCCCTGGTTCTCCTACTGATTTTAGTCGGGGCGGCAAATTATGGCAGCAGTATGGCCTTTATTTTGGTTTTTCTCCTGATCGGGGTCGGGATTAATGCGATCTGGCTGACGCACGCCAATCTTTCCGGTTTGATCATTGAAGCTTCGGCTTCGATCCCGGTTTTTGCCGGTGAAACGGCCGCCTTTCGCCTGCGTCTTGAAAATCCTCAGGCCCGGCCTCGCCCGGCCCTTAAATGGGGCTGGCTTGACGAGTCCCAAGCACAGGTTCGATGTCAGCTTAAATCATTGAGTGGCACTACTATCACGCTCACTAAAACGGCCGCCCGGCGGGGTTGGTTTTTAGCGCCGCCGCTACGTCTGGGAAGCTCCTGGCCTTTGGGGCTTTTTTATGTCTGGACGGTCTTACGCCTGGCCCAAAAAATTCTTGTCTATCCAGAACCGGCTCAGTCCGGTGTGCCGTTGCCCGTAAGAGCTCAAGAGGGCGGCGAAAAATCTCCGTTTGCCGGTCAGGGTCAGGTTTCGGGCAATGATGATTTTGTCGGTCTGCGCCCCTATCGAATCGGGGATTCACCGGGTCGCCTTGACTGGCGGGCTTTAGCTCGGGGAGGAGAACTCCAGGCCCGGGAATTTCATGGTAACACCGCTAACCGGTTGTTACTCGATTGGTGGCAACTGCGGGAAGTGGGGGTCGAAGCTCGACTCTCGCGGCTCTGTCGCTGGGTTCTGGAGGCCGAGGCCGCATCGTATGATTACGGCTTGCGCCTGCCGGGCCAGGAGATCGCTCCCGGTCGAGGGCCGCAACACCGTCACCAGGTTTTGACGGCGCTGGCGCTTTTTGATGGTTAGCTGAATAGTTACAATTTCAGGTGCTTACTATAAAGTAACAGCAAATAGTGCGAACATCGCTTCGCTTTCCATAACCGGGGACAGAGCTCAGCTCGTCACGGGCTGAAGCCCGGCCTGGAGGTCTGTCCCCACGTCGAGGTAGTTTGAAACGACATTTGAAGTTACAAAAAAGAGCTCATTGATGGAAACGTTGAGTCCACTTTCACGTCGTTGGTTGATGACGGCTTTAACTGCAGTCCTGTTGCCGCACCTACTGGTTTTGCCGGGGTCGTTGGTGATCGTAACGGTTATGGCTTTGGGGTTGGGTTGGGCTCGCTCTTTTGCCGGTTTTCCAAAACCGCTTCGTATAGTCAAATATCTGCTTTTTATTATTGCCCTGGGCGGTTTTTTCGTTACTTTCGGCTTCCCGGCCGGGCGCACTTCAGGTAGTGCCTTGCTGGTTTTGATGGCGGCCCTTAAACCCTTGGAGATTGAACAGCGAAAAAATGCTCGTCATCTTTTGCTGCTCACCTATTTTCTCGTGGCTGCCTATTTTTTCTCGCATCAGGAGATAGCTGCGGCTCTCTGGTTGTTTTTTGCAGTTTTTCTGATCACCACGGCTTTAACCGCGCTTGAACTGGAGACTAAATCTTACTTCTCCCGGCGGCTTCTGGCGCCCTCCCTGATTCTTTTAAGCGCCTCCCTGCCGGTGGCGTTGATCCTCTTTCTCCTCTTTCCCCGGCTGCCGGGCCCTTTATGGAGTTTTCCCGAAGAGCGTCGGGTGGCGGTTACCGGGCTCCCGAATGAACTTGAAATGGGCAGTCTCAGCCGTCTGGTGCGCTCATCTAAGGTCGCCTTGCGGGCCGAGTTCGACGGCCCGTTGCCGCCCCCGGAAAAACTCTATTGGCGCGGCCCGGTATTTTCCTTGTTCGATGGCCGTACCTGGCGCCGCCTGGAAAAATCATCTGTCACTGCAAAATCCTTCCTGGTTCCTCTTGCTCCTTTGCAATCTTATACGGTCACCCTTGAAGCTCATCATCAGCCTTGGCTGCTGGTGCTTGATCCACCTTTTTCAGCGCCTGCCGGAACCTCTTTTTCGCCTGCTTTAGAAGTGCTGCTTAAGCGGCCGCTGCACCAAGTCTATCGTTACCAGATGACAACCGCCGAAACCTTTACAAACTCTGAAAAAGGGCTGGAAAATGATGGGCTGATTAATTCAGAGAGCTTGCTTTCTCGAACTGCAATTTGGCGTAACCCGCGCAGTTTCGAGCTGGCCCGATCATGGGCTGCGACCGGGCTTGATGACGAGGTTTTAGTCGAAGAGCTTTTAAATCTTTTTCGGCAAGCCCCTTTTCGCTATACTCTCGAACCACCATCTCTGGGCGGCAGCGGCCCGGTTGATGAATTTCTCTTTCAGACCAAGGCCGGTTTTTGTGAACATTATGCCGGGTCTGCGGCTTTTTTGTTGCGGGCCGCCGGTCTGCGGGCTCGGGTTGTGGGCGGTTATCTCGGCGGAGAACGACACCCTTTGGGCGGCTATCTGATTGTTCGTCAGTACAATGCCCACGCCTGGATTGAAGTGCAGATTGAAAACCGGGGCTGGGTGCGTATTGATCCGACGGCCGCCGTGGCCCCGGAACGGGTCGAAATCGGTATCGCCGCAGTCTTTCCCGAGAGTGATGCTTTTTTCACGTTGCGGAAAGGAGCGGGATTCGGTTGGCTGCGAAAAATCGGTCAGTATCGGGATCTGGCCGAGTTTTACTGGAATTATTGGGTCTTAGGCTATGGGCCAAAACTGCAAAATCTTTTTCTCGGTCGTTTCGGACTCGGATTGCACAATCTGAATATGTGGATTGCCGCCCTCATCGGCCTGCCATTTCTGGCTCTTTCCTTAGGGCTTGGCATCCTTAAGCTTGCAGTCCTTGAAAAAGTGCCGCCGGAAGTTAAGATTTACCGGCGCTATTGCCGCCGCTGGGCCCGGCGCGGCCAACCCCGAAAACTTTCAGAAACCCCGACCGCCTACGCTCAACGCCTGGCTCGGGCATTCCCGTTAGAAGCGCAAAAAAACGCCGCCATCGCCGCGCTCTACCTTGAGCTGCGCTATGGGAAAAAGAGAGATTTTCCGGCTCAATTAAAACGTTTACGCTCATTGTGCCGCTGAGAAAAAATAGAAATTAAAACTTCTCTTGGTAGATTTCACTTGTCCACAGAGGCGAAATCTTTGTATAGTCCAGTTGATCGTTGTTTTTTGTAACTGCTTCCGGCTTTGCCGGGTTAGGAAAAATCATGAAAACAGACCACCTTTTTCGCAAAAAAATTCTCTTTTTAGTTTTACTTGGTTTCTTTCTCAGTTTGCCGGGCTCGTTGGCGGCGGCGCCGACCGAGCTCTATTTCAGTCCAAAAGGCGGAGCGGAAGCAGCTTTGGAAGAACTTATCGATAGTGCGAAAGGGGATATTCGCGCGGCTCTCTACTTCTTTACCAGCCGCCCTCTCTCTGCCGCAATCTTGCGGGCGCATAAACGCGGCGTCAAAATTCAAGTGATAATTGATGGCAATAGTGAAAGTGATTATTCGAAAGGTTTTTATCTGCGTCAGCGCGGGGTCGATGTGCGCTACGCCCGGGGCTTGCCCAAAAAAGCGAGGAAAAGTAAAAAACGTAAATATCAGGTGAAGAAATATGGCCTCATGCACCATAAATTTATGGTTGTTGACGATAAAATTCTAGCTACCGGCTCCTATAACTGGACCGCCTCCGCCGAAAAATGGAATCGCGAAAATCTTCTAATCATAAAATCATCTTCCCTGGCTCGGAAATATAAGGTCGAGTTCAAAAAAATCTGGGGAAGTACGTTTGTTAAGTGAACCTGAATCAGTGCCTTGACCAAGCAAAGGAGTAATAACTGAATTATATATTCAGCCCGTCCAACGGGCTGGTAAGACGTGAGATACCTTTATCTATTACATGGGTATAGAGTTCCGTAGTTTTGACATCGGCATGCCCCATAAGTTTCTGTAGCATACGGATAGTGATTCCGTTCTCCAGCATGGTGGTTGCGAAACTGTGGCGCAGGGTCTGACAGGTGACGTGTTTGTCGATCCCCGCTTTGCGGGCGGCCGTTTTTACCGCCTTTTGCAGCCCCGATTCCATCACGTGATGCCTCTGTTCTTGTCCCGACCGCGGATCAATAGAGCGTTTCTTTCCCGGAAACACATATTGCCACCCGGTTTCCCTGGCCGCATTTTTATACTCTTGGGTTAAAGCCGCCGGAATGTAGACTTCGCCAAACCCCTCGTTAGATACCAGTCCATATACATGGACGATTTACTCTCCGGTGTGGGGATTTGAGGCTAACAATTATACTCTCGCACAAAGTCAATGGATATATGAAACATTTGGGAATCCTCAGCCACTATCATTTCAAAACCAGGCAAATTATATGATTGAAAAGGGGTACAATATTACTTTTAAGATGTATGAAGGGGTAGGACACGAGTGGAATAATCCAGATATGCTTTCCGATGAATTCTCATTTATTGCAGAGGTGCTTAGTAAATAGCTCCTGTGTTTGAATATATGGCAAGGGTGCAAGTAACCTGAGCTTGTTGTTGCATAGAAATTAACCGGCGAAACCGCGAAACCGGGGACAGCCACTAATTAATAAAATAATCAAAGGCAGACCACGTTCCTTTGAATAGGAGCAATGGGTAGAGCGGGAAGCAATGGGGTCGGTCAGACTCGATTGCTTTTCCAAGTAAGAAAAACAACAAATTTATCGGCAAGAAATCGCCGAACAAAAGCATTGAAGCAAAAGAAGGGGTCAAATCTTTATCCTTGACAGTTCGAACAATTCGGTAAAAAATGCCGAACGAATCGTATTCACGCAGACCGAGAATAGCCGCTGAACCTCAATCAAAATCCCCGGCGCGGCGGTTGATGCGGGTCGTTCCAGAAGCAGCCGGGCAGCCCTCAGGTTTTCCTCGGCATAGCTCAGCCACTCCCTGGTTTCACCTTTGGGCTACGCTACGTCACTATTTGAGCAAATGGGTTTGTCCGGTGCGGATGGCATCAATAATCAATTTACCGGTCACTTTTAATTTCCCCAATGTTCCTTTCTTATGGGACATAATAATATCGTAAAGTTCTTCCCGGGTTTGTGGCGGCTTTACTTCGGCAGCTTTTTTTTGCAGAGAGATGGCATTTGCGGGGCAGGCGGGTACGCATACACCGCATCCGATGCAGCGGTTCAGATCAATTAAGGCCAGTTGTTTCTCTTCGGATACCCTTACAGCTCCGACCTGGCAGCGCTTTTCACAAATCCCACAACCATTACACGTATCGCTATCAATTACAGCATAAAAATTAGAGGCCCAAAAGTCGACTGGTTTCGGTAGGCTTTTATGCATAGAGAGCATGCCGCAACAGCAGCCACAACATGAACAAATAAATTCGGCCTTTTCCGTATTCGACGGTTGCAGAACCAACCCCTGTTTTTGATTTTGTTCGAGGATCGAGATTGCCTCATCCCGTGTAATTTCTCTGCCGATGTTTTGCCGCAGAACCGCCTGGGCCATATCGCCGGCAGCAAAGCAGGTCTCTTCCCGATCCGTGACTTGACAGGGCTTTCCCGCTAAACTCTTTTTTTGGCGGCAGATACATTCGAAGATGGCAAAAGGAGCTTCGGCTTTTTGTAATAGGGCTGCCACTTCATCGAATGTACTTATATTATGTTGCGGTTGGATACTTTCGGCAATGGGAATGGTTCGCATCTGCGGGAGTTCCGTGCTTAAAAATTCTATACCAAATTTTTTGTCCGAGGTGTATGTGTTAAAATCTTTTATAAACTCCGGGGTCAGTTTTCCAATTTGATATTCGTACATTCCCACGACCAGAGGGGCGTTGCAATAAAGTTTTTTATCCGTTTTAATTTTTAACTCAAGCCCTCCTTTTTTTTCGATACAGTCAAGTATCTCCTCTAGTTTTTCCGGTGTTCCAACTAAATGTTCGGCTCTTTTAAATATGCTTTCAAACGATTCAAATTTGAAGGTCAAACAGGTGGCGATCTCAGCCTCTGCCGGTGTGAAGATATGTTTTAAAATATTTATTTCAGAACCTGACTTGGTTGCGGGAAAGCCTATGGCCTGATTGTCTAAGTGACGTTGTAATTTGATATAGACAGCTTCACTATTTGTCATCCTGCACCTCTTGGATTGGGTTCTACGCTAAAGCAAATTCTGGAGACATAACCCGATTTCTTTCAGAGAATCGGGTTATGTCTCCACCGTATTCACTGAAATTTATCAATACACGGTGTTTCTCTGCTTGCGCTGAATAATTACCTTCATTATAACTTAATTGGAACGTTGAAGTAAATACCTGATCAGTAAAGTTATTGAACGTGTGACTATTATTATTGACATGACTCTCTTTCTGAGAGGTTAAATTTCATGCCGGTGATTTAAATTTAATCAGCCCATTTTCCGGCTTTTTTCCTGTAAAAACACTTCTGTTTTCTCTTCTTCCTGATAGATTAAGGTTGGCATGTATGTTGCTGATTGCAGTGACGGTGTTTCGTTGTCTTTTGAAATACTTGGGATAGCGGCGGATTTTACGAGACGCAGCTTAAGAGTTGGGCGAGTGCTATTCACTTATCAATAAATGTTTATTCTGCCTTGGTGTTTTTAAGGAAAGAGTTGGAGGGGATTGATGGCTGAGATCAAGAAGTTGGAAACCGCAAAACTGATGAAAAAAGTGATGGCTGATCATTTTTACGAGATTGATGCGGCCTTTAAATCGGGAGAGCCCAAGGTTGCCTGGTGTACCAGCGTCGGGCCGGCAGAACTTTTGCGGGCGATGGGTTTTGTCGTCTATTTTCCGGAAAACCATGCCGCTATTCTCGGGGCTTCTCGGGCCGCCAACGACTGTATTCCGGCGGCCAATGCGATTGGTTATTCACCGGAGATCTGCTCCTATCTGACCTCCGATGTCGGGGCCTACCTGAAAGGCTTTACGCCGTTGTCCAAGATTTACGACGGCATTGAGACGATTCCCAAGCCTGATGTTCTGGTTTACAACACTAATCAGTGTCGCGACGTTAAAGACTGGTTTGAGTGGTATTCCCGGGAGTGGAAAGTGCCCTGTTTAGGGATTGAGAGTTTCGTCAATGTCGGCGATGTGACCAAAGATCATGTTGATAGTATCGCCGCTCAGATGAAAAAGCTGGCGGCTGATATTACGGCGGCGACCGGTAATAAAATGGACGAAGATCTGCTGAAAGAGACGGTGCGGCTCTCGCGGCGCTGTTCTGATCTTTGGAAAGATGTTCTCGAAATGGCGGCCAACAAACCTTCGCCTTTGACCTTTTTTGACGGCACTATCCATATGGGGCCGGCTGTCTGCCTGCGGGGAACTCAAGTTGCGGTTGACTATTATGAAACCCTGCTCAAAGAGCTTCGGGGCTGGGTTGATGAAGGGGTGGCCGCGGTTGCCGGTGAACGCCATCGTATCTACTGGGAAGGGATGCCGGTTTGGGGCAAATTGCGGGAGAATGCCAAACTTTTTCTCGATTTAAAAACCTGTCTTGTCGCTTCGACCTATTGCAATAGCTGGGTCTTTTCGGCTTTTGACCCGGATGATCCCTGGAATTCGATGGCCCGGGCCTATACTGAGCTTTTTATTGTCCGGGATGATGACTACAAGGAAGATTATTACCGGCGGATGCTCGATATTTTCGGTTTTGACGGGATTATCTTCCATGATGCCAAAACTTGTCCTAATAACTCTAACTGTCGTTACGGTCTGCCGCAGCGTTTCAGTAAAGCGACCGGGATTCCTTTTATTACGATCGATGGTGATCTCAACGATCTGCGTTGTTACTCGGAAGAGCAGGCAATTACCAAGATTGAAGCTTTCATCGAACAATTGGACGGCTGAAATGGCTAAGCAAAAAGTTCCGTTATACTGCGTCAAATGGAGTTTTCAGACACTCGGCATACTACCTGTATAGCCTCGTGCCTGAAAACTCCATTTTCCTTGTCTAACGAAATTTTTGCTTAGCCATTACTGAACTACTGAACTTTTTTTTTGAGAATTTATGAGTAATAACCATCTCTATGTTGGTATAGATATCGGTTCAACCACGGCCAAAGCCGTGATTGTTGATCGTGAGGGAGCAATCCTGGCTCAGACCGTACAGCGTAGCGGCTACGATTTTGCAGCTGTGGCGCAAGATGTATTTAATACCTCTTTAGAGACGGCCGGTTTGCAGCGGGAGTCGGTTAAGGCGATTGTTTCAACCGGTTACGGCCGGCGCAATGTTGAATTTGCCGATGAGCAGCGCACCGAGATTTTTTGTCATGCCCGGGGCGTACATCACTATTTCCCTGAGCCGGTGACTGTGGTTGATATCGGTGGTCAGGATAATAAAGTGATTCATATCGGGGCCGGTGGTGAGCGTCTTGGTTTTACGATGAATCGCAAATGTGCGGCCGGAACCGGGGCTTTTATCGAGGAGATCGCTTATCGTCTTGATCTGCCGCTCGGCGACCTTAACCGGATGGCCGAAGAGGCGGACAGTGAAGTAACCATCGGCTCTTTTTGCACCGTTTTCAGCTGTACCGAGATTCTTGGCATGGCCCGGCGCGGCATACCGATAGATGATATTATTAAAGGGGTCTTTCGTTCGGTTGTCAAACGGGTGGCCGAGATGGATGCTTTGGATGGTAAAGTGGTGATGACCGGCGGCGTGGTTGATCATAATCCGATAGTCGGAGAGATGTTGGGCGAAGCCATCGGGCGCAGCGTTGAGATCCCTGCGCATCCCCAGGTGATCGGCGCTCTGGGGGCTGCGTTGATCGCTCGTGATTTACAAGATAAGTAAAAGTAACTTCAGGTGTTGTTTTCAAACTGTCTCGATGCGGGGACAGACCTCCAGGCCGGGCTTTAGCCCGTGACGGGCTGAGCTCTGTCCCCTTGCGAAGCAGGGCGAAGCAAACTGCAAAGCTATTTGCTGTAATTTAATAAAAAGAGGATATATTATTATGTTGGATGCATTGTTTCGCCCGCGGGCCGTAGCTGTGATTGGAGCTTCTAACCGGCGCTTGACGATCGGTTACCGGATTGTTGAGAATTTGGTCGAGAGTGGTTTTAAAGGGCCGATTTTTCCGATCAACCCGAAAGCTCCATATATCAAGAACTTTATCGCCTACAAGGACATCATGGATGTTCCTCTGGAAGTTGATCTGGCCCACATCATTGTCAAAAATACCAGGGTGGCCGGCGAGATCGAGAAGTGCGGCAAAAAAGGGATCAAGGTTGTGATTGTCAATACCGCCGGTTTTGGTGAGGTTGGTCCGGAAGGGGTCAAACTCCAGGAAGAGATGCTGGCGGTGGCTAAAAAATACGGGGTCAGGGTTTTTGGCCCCAACTGTCAGGGGGTTATGAATTCTGATCCCGAGGTTCGGGCTTATTGTAATTTCACCTTTACGAGTATGGTCGAAGGGTCGGTCTCGGTGATGGCTCAGTCGGGCGGGGTCGGTGAGGTTATTAATAACCGACTTTATGAACTTGGTTTGGGCTTTCGTATGTACGCATCCTACGGAAATCAGGCCGATATTAACGCCACTGAAATTTTAGAGTACTGGGGCAATGATCCCGGCACCAAGGTTATCCTGCTCCATATTGAAACCTTGCAGGATCCGGCCGGTTTTGCCGCAGTCGCCCGCGAAATCACTAAACGGAAGCCGATTTTAGCGATGAAGACCGGGCGCACTAAACTCGGAGCCAAAGCGGTCTCTTCGCATACCGGTGGGATGATGGCGGTTGATACAACCACCAATCTGCTGCTGGAAAAATGCGGCATCCTGACTTTTAACGATGAAGAGGAGCTCTGTCAGGCGGCTCGGGCTCTGGCCCAACTCCCGGTGGCCGAAGGCAATCGGGTCGGTATTATCACTAATACCGGCGGCCCTGGAATTATTGTTACCGATGAGCTTACCGAGCGCGGTTGTGATCTGGCCGAAATCAGTGATGCCAGCCGCGACACGTTGCAAGGCAGTCTCTATCCCGAGGCATCATTGGCTAACCCCATCGATGTCCTGGCGACGGCAACCCCGGAACATTATCAGTTGGTAGCTGAAACTTTGATGAGTGATCCCGGTGTCGATATTGTTTTTGTCAATTTCATCACTCCCTTCTTTGTTGATACCGAAGGGGTGGCTCGCGGATTGACGAAAGTTGCCAAAGATGCGGCCAAACCGATGGTCGCTTGTGTGATGACGGAAAAGCAGGGCTGGAAAAAGACTTTGCAGATTTTCAACGATGGCGGTATTCCGACTTTCGATATGCCGGAGATGGCCGGGAAAGTTGCTGCTGCCGTGGCCCGCTACGCGGCCTTGCAGAAGCGTCAAGATAGTAAGTCGGTATCTTTTAATGATGTCGATAGTGCGGCGGCCAATCAGTTGATTGAGAAAACTTTAGCTTCGGGTCGCTCTTTTATGGCTCAGGCCGATGCTTTTAGCTTGCTTACCGCCTATGGTTTACCGGTGCCCGCTTACTGTGAAGTCAGTGATCTTGATGGGGCCCTGGCGGCGGCGGCCGAGATCGGTTATCCGGTGACGATCAAGGTCGAAGCGGAAGAGGTTGTCCATAAATCGGATGCCGGTGGTGTAGTTCTTAATGTTAAGGATGACCAGGCTTTGACCGAGGTTTTTCAGGAGATGATGAAGAACTTTCCGGGGGCCGCCTGTTTTATGCAGAAATTCCTCGATCCCGGAATTGAAGTGATGGTCGGTGCCAATCGTGAGACTGAAGGTTTAGGCCATGTCGTGGCTTTTGGCCTGGGTGGAATCTTTGTCGAAGTTATGAAGGATGTAATCTTTCGTCTCAACCCGCTCTCAGCTGAGGATATCGAGTTCATGATCAAAGGGATCAAAGGTTATCCCATTCTCGAAGGAGTCAGGGGAAGGGCCGGGGCCGATATTGAGAAACTGCAAGAGGTTCTCGGTCGGATCTCGATGCTCTTAAATAACCATGACGAGATTGATGAGATGGATCTTAACCCGATTTTCGCATATCCCGAAGGCCGGGAGCCGGGTCTGGTTGATGTTAGAATCAAGTTGAAAGGAAACTAACTATGGCACTATGGTTAAATCTGGGTGAAATTCTGCGGGTTAATGCGGTGAAATTTCCGCAAGCTGTCGCTTTTTGCGATAGCACGCGGCGTTTCACTTTTCCGCAGACCAACTTGCGGGTAAACCGTCTGGCTAATGCTTTGGCCGGGTTGGGGATTGGTAAAGGCGATAAAGTCTCCTGTTTTATGGAGAACTCAATCGAGATCTGTGAAATTTATCTCGCTTGCGCCAAACTTGGCGCGATGATCAATCCCATAAACTTTCGTCTGGTCGGGCCTGAAGTCGAGTATATCGTCAACAACGCTGATGCCAAGGTGATGATCGTCGATGAAGAGTTTGTGCCGATGGTCACAGCGATCCGAGGAAATCTGACCACGGTCACCGATTTTATTGTGGTTGGAAATCTTTGTTCGGATTGTTTAGAGTATGAGGCTCTGCTGGCCGATGCTGGTGATGACGAGCCCCAAGTGACGGTAGCACCGGCTGATCCCTGGATTTTGCTCTATACTTCGGGCACTACCGGGCGTCCCAAAGGGGTGGTTCGTTCACATGAATCATATATCGCTTTCTATCTTATTAACGGCAGTGATTTTAGTTTCAGCTACCGGGATACGGTTCTGACCTGTATGCCGTTGTGTCATGTCAATACGACTTTTTTCTCGTTTGCCATGACCTATTTCGGCGGTACTAACTATATTCAGCCGGCTCGGGCCTTCAGACCGGAAAATATTCTCTCGATCATTGAGAGCGAAAAAATCACTTTTATGTCGCTGATACCGACGCACTATAATTTGATTTTCAGCCTCGATCAGGAAAAACTTGACTCCTTTGATCTCTCATCCCTGAATAAACTGCTCTGTTCTTCGGCTCCGGCTCGCAAAGAGCATAAGGAAGCCATCTTAAAGTTGGTGCCCGGGGTTAAACTCTATGAGGGTTACGGTTCGACCGAGGCCGGGATCGTTACGACCCTGATGCCCGAGGATCAGATGAGCAAACCGGGTTCGATCGGTAAAGAGTCTTCTGGAACTGATCTCATCAGGATTCTTGATGAAAATGGTCAGGATGTAGCTTCCGGCGAGGTCGGCGAGCTCTACTCGCGGGGGCCGATGCTTTTTGACCACTATTATAAACTGCCGGAGGTGACGGCCGAATCTTTTCAGGGCGAATATTTTTCAGCTGGCGACATGGCCCGGCGTGATGCGGATGGTTACTACTATCTCGTTGACCGCAAGAAAAATATGATCATTACCGGGGGCGAGAACGTCTATCCTTCCGAGGTTGAAAACGTTATTGCGGCCCACGTTGCTGTTTTTGACGTGGCCGTAGTTGGCCTGCCGCATGAAAAATGGGGCGAAGAGGTGAGCTCCGTGATTATTTTGAAAGAGGGGCAAGCACTTTCCGAAAAAGAGTTAGTCAGCTATTGCCGACTTCAGTTAGCTCCTTACAAATGTCCGAAAAAAGTATTTTTCATCACCGCCGACGAAATGCCGCGTACCGGGACGGGCAAGATTCTGCATAGAATCTTGCGGGAACGTTATGCATAGTTTTTATCGCGGTTTTTGTTCGCGCATTCTCGGTACGGGGACATTGCTCCAGGCGGCGGCTGCCAAGCCGCTTGCCGATCTGAGCTGCGCTGTGAGCGAAGCGAGGAAGTACTCTTGGGGTGTGTCCCCCTCGAAGCCGGGCGAAGCCAAAGTTCGCACCATTTGCTGTATATTAATGGTGGATAGCTTCATAGCTGAATAGTCAATAATTTTTTAACAATTAAAAGGAGATTTTTATGTTTAAGAAAGCTTATATCCCTTATGGTGGTTATTTTTCTTCACCTTTTGCCCGCTGGCAGGGTAGTTTGGCGAATGAGAATGGTATTAAACTGGCGGCGGCTACGGCCAAACGCTGGCTTGCGGAAAAAGAGATTGACGCCGGGCTCTTTGAATATCTTTTTTACGGCTTTACGATTCCCCAGAATCATGGTTTCTACGCCAGCCCCTGGGCGGCGGCGATGATGGGAGCCGAGAGGATTCCCGGTTGTATTATCAGTCAGGCCTGTTCGACCTCGACCACCTGTGTTTATCAGGCGGCTCTCGGCATTGAAATGGGCGACTATAATAAAGCTTTTACGCTGATGTCTGATCGTTGTTCCAACGGGCCGCATCTGGCTTGGCCCAATCCTAAAGGGCCGGGTGGTGAGTTAGAGACCGAGAACTGGTTGATGGATAACTTCGGCAACGATCCCTGGGCTAAAAATGCGATGATCGAAACCGCTGAAAATGTGGCCAAGGAAGCCGGTATAACCCGTGCGGAGTGTGATGATCTGGCAATGCGTCGTTTTGAGCAGTATCAGGATGCCTTGGCTGACGATCGCGCCTTTCAGAAACGTTACATGTTTCCGATTGAGTTGAAAATAAGTAAACGCAAAACCATTACTTTGAGTGAAGATGAAGGGGTTGCCCCGACGACCGTCGAAGGACTCGCCGGCCTGCGTCCGGTGCTGCCGGGCGGGGTGCATAGTTTCGGTTCTCAGACCCATCCTGCCGATGGTAACTGTGGCCTGATCGTAACCGATCAGCAGACGGCTAAAGAGTTAAGCTCTGACTCCGGGGTTGAAGTTCAGATTCTTTCTTACGCTTTCTATCGTGAGAAAAAAGGTTATATGGCCGCCGCCGTGGTGCCTGCGGCTGAGAAAGCCTTGCAGAAAGCCGGTATCGGCATTAAAGATGTTAAATCTCTTAAAACCCATAACCCGTTTGCGGTTAACGATCTCTACCTGGCCAAAGAGCTCGGTATTGATGCGCATGGTTTTAACAACTATGGCAGTTCCCTGGTCTTTGGTCACCCCCAGGGACCGACCGCCGGACGTTGCATTATTGAGATGATTGAAGAGGTCGCCCAAAATGGTGGCGGTTATGGACTTTTTGCCGGTTGTGCCGCCGGAGATACGGCCGCAGCCCTGGTTGTGAAAGTTACTTGTTAGAGTTAATTTATTAATGAATAAAGAGGTTAAAAATTATGAGTGAAAAAGCAATATTATCTGGTAATGAGGCGATTGCCCGGGGTGTTTGGGAGGCTGGCGTTCGTTTGGCTTCCGCATATCCCGGTACGCCCTCAACCGAGATCCTGGAAAATGTCAAAAACTATAAAGATATCTACTCCGAGTGGGCTCCGAATGAGAAAGTTGCCTTGGAAGTCGGTATCGGTTCTTCGATTGCCGGAGCCCGGACGCTGGTGACGATGAAACATGTCGGAATCAATGTTGCCGCTGACCCCCTCTTTACTTTCTCCTACACCGGGGTTAAG
>JAYEGS010000098.1:0-4155 GCA_034659215.1 Pseudomonadota bacterium
GATCGGTTTCATCAGTTTCTCTTCGGCCAGTGCGGCGATCTCCCAGTCAGCTAGTTCCGGGGCGTTAAATACGCTGAAATCTAATCCCATTTTTTGTTCCTCCTAAAGGAAATTGAGTTTTCCCGGCTCTTTGTGTGGCCGGTCGGTTGATGGTTCTCACCAGCTGGGCTGGTGGTAAAAAAAAAGGGCAACGGGCTTGATATTTCAAGCCGTTGCCCTGTTATTGCTTAAATTTCCGGATAGCGCTGATCTGTCATATTGTTTAATTTGTATTGTCGAGTAGCCATACATCCTCGAATACGAAATATTAAAGGTGGCGCTTGAAGGAAATATAATCGTTCTCCAGTAAACCGGAGGGCCTCTTATACTATTGTGCATTATTTGTCAATCTTTTTTCGAGTGCCATTTCGGTATATATAATTTTGTATATCTGATTTATAATATCTATTTTTCCGCTATCAATAATTGCGCCTCAGTTAAAGCCTGAGCCGGGCTGTTGATGGTTCCGTTAAGTTGTTTCTGGTGGATCAGTTTTATTATGATACCAATCGCCGGGCCCGGTTCAAGGCCTAAGGCGATCAGATCTTTGCCGCTGATCAGGGGCTTGATAAAATTGGCGCGTTCTAAGTGGTAAATTTCTCTGAGACGGCGGCTCAGGTTGCTAAGCGCCTCAAGCCGAGGTCTGGGAGTCCGGCCTCGGGTAGCTTCGAGATCGGCAAGAGCGTGGAGCAGAAGTAGATCAAGGTCGCCCTCAAGGTCAAAGACCAAGCGGCGTAAGCTCTTCTCTTTGGCATTGTTCAGATTGAGTAACAGGGGGCGCAGATGGTTCTTGATCAGGCGCGAGAGGCGCTTAAGAAACTCCTTGCCAAGGGCAAAACCGGCTAAAGTTTCGCGGGCGAGATGGGCTGAAAAACGTTCATGGCCGTAGAAGTGAATGATGCCGGTATCGGGGTCGATGGTTTTAGTCAAAGCTTTACCGGTGTCATGGAGTAGGGCGGCCCATTTGAGCAGAATTCGATCAGCAGTTGTCGGCGGCTTAATTTTGAGCGGGTTATTTTGGCAAAATTGATCGAGTGCTTCAACCACGGCCAGAGTGTGGTCGAGCGCGTCAAGATGGTGAAAATTATTCTGCTCCAGGCCCGCAAGCGGAGCCAGCGGCGGCAAGATTTTTTGTAAGGCACCAACGCTTGCGAGCTCTTTAAGTCCACGGGCCGCTAGGTGGTGGGCCAGGATGTGGTTAAATTCGACGGCAAAGCGCTCTTTGGCAACCTGGTTGAGAGAGTCGACTGCATCTGCCATTGCGGCTCTGGTCGCCGTCGTCAGCCGGCCGTCGATCTCCAGCATAAAGCGAACCGCCCGGACCACCCGTAAGGGGTCAGCCGGCAGATTGTCGGAAGTAACGCAAATAATGTTGCCCTCTTCCAGAGCTTTACGACCCGCGTAAGGGTCGTGGAAACTTTGTTCATGCAGGCCCCAGGCCATGGCATTGATCGTAAAATCACGGCGCCTAAGATCGCTGTCCAGATCCGGGCCGTTTAAGGCGGCCAGATCGACTGTTATTTTATCGCCGACCAATCTCCGGGTCAGAAATTTTTCCGCCCCCATAGTAATAAAGTGACCGGCCGTCACTTTGAGTAAAATATCTTCCCAATAGGTCATATCTTCGGCCGGGCAGGTAAAATCGAGATCGTTGATCTCTTTACCGCTCAGCAGATCACGCAAAGCGCCGCCGACCAGGTAGAGGGGTTTGTCATCTTGCCGGGCGGTGGTCGTAAGCTCTTCCCAGGCCGGAAAAAACTTGCATAGTTGTTGGTTTAAGTCGGAAATCATAGCAAACTGCCTCGATGTGGGGGTAGAATTTAATTTGCGCCTTGAACTGATGCGTATCTATAATTTTGTAGAATTTGTCAAATGATTAGTTACAAATAGTTTTATCGTTTGGGCCGTATTTAATATGTATATATGAATAAAATTATGCAGGATTTAAAAGTTTTTAAGTTGCGGTTTAAAGCTTGACAGGGCCGTCTCTTTTGTGTAGTGGCGGGAGCATGTAAACCACTGTTTTTTTGTTTATTATGTATTGTCCACAATGTGTTGAGGAGATATTTTTATGGCTGACTGGCAGAAGGTGTATAAAGAAAAACTTGGTACGGCAGCTGATGCTGCCGCCGCAATTGAGTCTGGAGATCATATCTGGTTTCCGGTGGGAGCCGGAGAGCCTTACGGATTTATCATGGCTTTGGAAGCCCGTAAAAAATCATTGAAAAACGTCACGACGCATCAGATATTGCCGGCTCAAGCAGGCTATTTTGATCAAGAGACGTCACTTCATATAAAACATAATTCACTCTTTACCAGTGGTGCCTCACGCGAGGCGGTACATGCGGGCTGGGCCGATTTTACGCCCAACTATTTTTCTGAACTGCCCCGTCTGATTCGTGAAATCTGGCCCTCTGATGCGGCTGGAGCGATTGTTTCGCCGATGGATGAACACGGTTTTTTCAGTATGGGGCTCGGGGTTGATTATACATGGGAGGCTATTCGTAAGGCGAAAAAGGTAATCTTTGAGGTTAACCCGGATGCTCCCCGCTGTTATGGCAATTGCCAGGTGCATATCTCACAGGTTAGTCATGTCTATGAAAGCAGTGATCCGCTCCTTGAATTGCCGGTTATTCCTTTGTCGGAGATTGACATGGCGATCGGCGGTTACGTGGCTGAGCAGGTTAGAGATGGTTCAACCTTGCAGATTGGATTCGGCGGCGTTCCCAATGCGGTTTGCAAAGCTCTGGAAGGCAAGAAGGATCTCGGGATTCATACGGAGATGATAACCGACGGGATTATGGAGCTGGCTGAGTGCGGGGCGGTCAATTGTTCTCGTAAAAACTATAATCACGGCAAGATCGTCGGTACTTTTGCTTGGGGCAGCAAGCGTCTTTATCAATTTATGCATAGTAATCCGATGCTTGAGATGCATCCGGTTGATTATACCAATAATCCTTTCAATGTTGGTCGCAACGATAATATGGTGGCGATCAATTCGACCATTGAGATCGATCTTTTAGGTCAATGTTGTTCGGAATCGATGGGGCCGAAACAGTGGAGCGGAACCGGCGGCCAGGTCGATTTTTTCCGCGGAGCTAATATTTCCAAAGGTGGTCAGGGTTTTGTGACGATGCCCTCAACGGCAAAAAAAGGCACGGTTTCCAGGATTGTCCCGGCTCTGAAATCGGGCGCCGTGGTCACCACTAATAAAAATGATGTTGATAAAGTTGTGACCGAGTACGGGATTGCCCAGATGCGCGGTCAAAATGCCCGAAACCGAGCATTAGGTCTGATTCGTATCAGTCATCCCGATTTTCGTGATGAGTTGAAGAAAGCGGCTCAAGCGATGAACATAATTTGATAATGTTGCAAGCTGGTGAAAAACTGGTTTTGGCGACGGCCAATCCGGGCAAAAGAAAAGAGATACAAGCTCTGCTGGCCTCATCCGGCGTGGAGCTTGTATCTCTGCTTGAATATCCACATCTGGTTATGCCGGAAGAGACCGGAACTACTTTTGTTGCTAATGCCGGGATAAAAGCCCGAGCTGTGGTTGAGGCTACCGGACATTGGGCTTTGAGTGATGATTCCGGTCTCGTGGTTGAGGCTCTGGCCGGGGCTCCGGGGGTGCATTCGGCCCGTTATGCCGGGCTTACAGCCGGTGATAGTGAGAATAATCTAAAATTATTGCAGGCGTTGGTCCACGTTCCCGACGACCAGCGGAGCGCGGCTTTTGTTTGTGTTGTGGTGCTCGCTTCACCGGCTGGTGAGGAGTTTGTTTTTGAAGGCCGTTGTCGCGGCCGGATCGGGCATCGGTTGATAGGTTCTGAGGGCTTCGGTTATGACCCTCTCTTTCTGGTTGAACCGGACTTTCGCCTGAGTATGGCTCAGTTAAGTTCGACGCAAAAGAGTGCTATCAGTCACCGCGGTCAGGCTTTACGTGAGTTTCGGCAGTGGTTTGAGGGTCGTCGATAAAAGAGGTCTAGAGGCTGTCCGAGAATAGGATTTTTTTCTCAGATCAAGGCATGCGAAGAAAATTACCGCAGGCATACTTTAAGTATTCCGAGGATAATTTTTTGAGCATAACGCAGATATGGGGAAAAAAGACGTTCTCGG
>JAYEGS010000099.1:0-4147 GCA_034659215.1 Pseudomonadota bacterium
TGGCTTTTCTTTATTTTGTTGTTGGCGGTCCTGGCTCTCTTGGGGCATGAGGGTTGGCCTCTCTTTTTTGGTGAAAGGGGAGGTTTTATTCTGCATGGCCCGGTCTGGTTTCTCTCTTTTCTGCTTTTTCTGGCGGCCTTTTTGGGTGGCGTTACAGCCCTCTCCGGAGCCTTGGCCGTTGCGGTTTTTGTCCTGGTCTTGTTGCTCTTTGAGGCGGGACTTGAGGCTGAAGCTCTACCCCGTTTTGCTATGGCCGTACTCTTTATTCTCTATCTGCCCTTCTTTTTTGCTCATCTTTTGCTGATCTGGGATCTACCCGATGGGCGGAGTTTGGTGGCGCTGGTTTTTATGGTGACCTGGGGTGGTGATGCCTTCTCCTATTATTGCGGAACTTATTGGGGAAAACGCAAACTTTCGCCGACAATCAGTCCTAATAAAACGGTCGAGGGTTTTCTCGCCGGTCTTTTTGGCGGGGCTTTTTTTGCCCTTACCCTGACCTGGCTTGGCTTTATCTCAATCGCCTGGAATGAAGCGGTGGTTTTAGGTTTGGCGGCAAATTTCTTAGGTCAGATGGGTGATCTTTTTGAGTCCTATCTTAAACGCAGCCATGGAATCAAGGATTCCGGCGGGCTGATTCCCGGTCATGGGGGTTTTCTTGATCGAGTCGATAGCGTCCTTTTTGCGGCGCCGGTGGTTTTCTATGCTTACACTTTGTGGGTTTTGTAATATTGTCTGAATCTGTGAAAAAAATAGCTGTTTTGGGGGCTACCGGGTCGATCGGTCGCAGCACCCTCGATATTGTTTTCCGTTTCCCTGAACGTTACCGGGTGGTGGCGCTGGGCGGCGGGAGAAATATTGGTGAGTTAATTACTCTGGCCCGGCGTTTTCAGCCACAACTCCTGGCGGTGCAGGAGGAGGTGGGAGCCCAAGAGTTAATTCAGGCTCTGCAAGATTGTGGTTTGTCGATTCCGGTTATGGTCGGCCAACCCGGGGCTGTGGCCGTGGCGACTCACCCGCAAGCCGATATCGTAATTGCGGCGATGGTTGGCGCGGTTGGACTTGAGCCGACTTATGCGGCGCTTAAGGCCGGTAAAGATGTAGCTTTAGCCAATAAAGAGTCGATGGTTATGGCCGGGCGTCTTTTAAATCAGGTGGCAGCGGCAACCGGAGCGGCCATTCTGCCGCTTGACAGTGAACATTCGGCGATTTGGCAGGCACTAAATGGAGAGCCGAAAAAAGGGGTTGAAAAACTGATCTTGACCGCCTCCGGTGGGCCTTTTCGGGATTTTTCTTTAGCCGAAATGGAACAAGTCACGCCGGCCCAGGCGATGCGCCATCCGCGTTGGGAGATGGGGCCGAAGATCACGATCGATTCGGCAACCATGATGAACAAAGCTTTAGAGATTATCGAAGCGCGTTGGCTTTTCGATATTGTTCCTGAACGCATTGAGGTTTTGGTGCACCCGCAAAGTATTGTCCATTCGCTGGTTGAATATGTCGATGGCTCCGTGTTGGCTCAGCTCGGCCTGCCGGATATGCGTCTACCGATCGCCTACGCCCTGGGTTATCCTGAAAGATTAGCCCTTGATCTGCCCAAACTTGATTTGGCAACTATTGGTCAACTCGATTTTATGCAGGCTGATGCGACGCTTTTCCCGGCTTTAAAGTTGGTGCGCCGGGCGTTGGCCGCAGGTGACTCCGGGGCGATTGCTTTTAATGCGGCGAACGAGGTTGCGGTCGAGCGCTTTCGTCAGGGTGAGATCGGTTTTTTAGAGATTGCCGAAACTGTCGAAAAAGTGCTTAACCAGGTGGTTCATGAGGATTTTTCAACCCTTACCGAGATTCTTGATTTTGACGCCCAGGTTCGGCAGTCGATTTTGTAATATAGGATAATTCATGTACAGTACTGTTTCAGCTATAATTGTTTTAGGGATTCTTATTTTTGTTCACGAACTTGGCCATTTTATGGTGGCTAAGTTTTGTGGGGTCAGGGTGCTGGTTTTTTCTTTGGGTTTTGGCCCGCGCCTTTTCGGCTTTCGCAAGGGTGATACTGAATACCTGCTCTCAGCGGTGCCTTTGGGGGGCTATGTTAAAATGTTGGGGGAGGGTAAAGGTGATGATGGTGTCGAATTGATCGCCGAAGAGAAGCCTTTTTCCTATGAGTATAAAAGCCCCTGGCAACGACTGGCAATTATTATTGCCGGCCCCGGTGCCAATATCCTTTTTGCCGCCCTGGTTTTTTCTATAGTCTATCTTTTTGGAGTTCCCTCATTAAGCTCGGTAATCGGTGAGGTTAATCACGAGATGCCGGCATATAGCGCCGGTTTTCAGGCTGGTGATAAAATTGTCAAGATTAACAACCAGGCGATTGCTGATTGGGAGCAACTCTCGGCCGCAGTCCGAGCCAGCGGCGGTCATGAGCTGGTTATCGCTTATGAGCGGGGAAATGAGTTATTGGAAGCTCAAGTGGTGCCGAAGCGGATGGAAAGTAAAAATATGTTTGGTGAAAATGTGGTCACCTATATTATTGGGATTACCGCGTCGGGTGAGACCGTGGTTAAGCATTACCGGCCCGGTCAGGCTTTGATTCAAGGATTAAAAGAGACCTGGAAAGTCTCTTATTTAACCGTGCTTGGCTTTATAAAAATGATCGAGCGCGTGATTCCGGCCAAAGATCTGGGCGGACCGATCATGATTGCCCAGATGGCCGGACAGCACGCCAAAGCCGGTATCTTGAGTCTGCTCTATTTTATGGGCATAATCAGTGTTAATCTTGGTATCCTCAACCTTTTCCCGATTCCGGTACTCGATGGCGGCCATCTTCTTTTTATTACGATGGAGATTATTTTAGGAAGGCCGGTGAGTATGCGTAAAATGGAGATCGCCCAGCAGGTTGGTCTTTTTCTCCTGATCTCTTTAATGATTTTTGTTTTTTATAATGATTTAACTCGGATTTTCACCAAATGATGCCTTTAACTCTGGTGGTTGATTGTAGTACTGAAATTCTTTCTTTGGCTCTTATGGATGATACCGGGGCTCTGGTTGATTTGCGCCTGGCGGTTTCCGAGCCGCATTCAAAAACGTTGCTGGCGGCGGTTGACTGGGCTTTGTGTCAGGCTTCTCTTGAGGCCTCTCAGCTTGAACAGTTGGCGGTCTGTTGCGGGCCCGGATCTTTTAGTGGTTTAAGGATCGGGATGGCGACCATGCAGGGTCTTTCCCAGACATTGGCCATACCTCTTTATACGTTTGTCGAACACGATCTGATCGCCTGGAAGTTTGCTTTTCGAACCGGAGTTTTCGCGGTTTTAACCGATGCCCGGCGTCAGCAAGTCTACTGGGCTTCCTATGTCAGCGATGGACAAAAGGTTGAGCGTCTCTCTGCTTGCCGGGTTGACGATCCCGAGGCGCTTGCGGCATTGTTGCCGGAGGAAGATATTTTGTTGGTCGGAACCGGGGTTGATGTCTACAGATCGAAACTGATTGAGGTGCTGCCGGAGGCCGAACTCCTCGGGGCCCCGCAGGCTTTACCTGATTTGGCTCTGATCTCCCGGATGCCATTGTTGTCGGGCTCTCCGTTAAGTATTGATGACAGTGACCGTGGCCGGGTAGGGATGTGGGAAGCGACCAAACAGCTGGAACCACTCTATATCAGGCCCTCTGATGCCGAGTTAAACCGTCAGAAAAAATTAAAAGAGATGGCGTCGTAAAAAAGTCCGATCTCCTGCGCACCCCAAGGGCACTTCCTGCGGGGCACCGTAGTGTTTTTGCAGGCACTCAACATACTATCTGTATGGTTTCGCATCTGAAAAACCAGCTGGTAAATTGAGACCATCTGGCGTTGTCTATTTACCCAAGACCGATCAGTCGAGTCTGATTCTGACGCTGTCGTCTCTCTTTCTTGTATGCCATTGTATGTATTCTCTGTACATTTCCTTTAAATCTGTATTTGACGCTGATATAGCGTATTACAGAGAAGATATATAGTGTTAATATACAGATTTTTTTCTGCTTAAATAGTTCGTTGAACTAAACCGCTAGCGCGGAGCCCTCCAGCACGAAATCCTTCCCCAAATAAGCGCCATCTTTCTCTTTGTTAATTTCATCCGGCATCATTTAATATACCTCCAGGACAGTCATTTCGATTGTC
>JAYEGS010000100.1:0-4124 GCA_034659215.1 Pseudomonadota bacterium
TATACTTTTGAGTACTCAACTGGAAAGAGAGATTTTAAAGCGGCGGACTTTCGGGATTATCAGTCACCCTGATGCCGGTAAGACCACCTTGACTGAGAAGCTATTGCTTTTCGGTGGCGCCATTCAGATGGCCGGGGCGGTGAAGTCACGTAAAACTTCACGCCATGCGACCAGTGACTGGATGTCGATTGAACAGGAGCGTGGAATCTCGGTGACTTCGTCGGTGATGAAGTTCAACTATCGCGATTACGAGATCAATTTGCTCGATACTCCGGGGCATCAGGATTTTTCCGAGGATACTTATCGGGTGCTGACCGCGGTCGATAGTGCTTTGATGGTAATCGATAGTGCCAAAGGGGTGGAACCGCAGACCGAAAAATTGATGGAGGTCTGCCGCATGCGGAATACGCCGATTATCACATTCATTAATAAAATGGATCGGGATGGTCTTGAGCCTCTCGATATCTTAGCCGATATCGAAGATAAGCTACAGGTCGAATGCGCCCCGCTCTCCTGGCCGATCGGCATGGGAAGCTCGTTTAAAGGGGTCTATGATCTCTACCGTCAACAGCTGCACATCTTTAAGCCGGGTCACGACAGCCGTCAGGAGGAAGGGATTGTTATTGAAGATCTCGCATCGCCAAAACTTGATGAGTTATTGGGAGAGCAAGCTGAGACCTTGCGCGAAGATGTTGAATTGATGGAGGGGGCGGCTAACCCCTTTGAACTTGACGAATATCTCAAGGCGAGCCAGACCCCGGTTTTTTTCGGCAGTGCGATCAATAATTTCGGCGTTCGCGAGATGCTGGATGCTTTTGTTGATCTGGCCCCGGCGCCCGGTCCCCGGGCCGCCTTGAGTCGGATAGTCAAACCTGAAGAGACCGCTTTTTCCGGGTTTACGTTTAAAATTCAGGCCAATATGGATCCCGCTCATCGCGATCGGATCGCTTTTTTTCGCATATGTTCGGGAAAATTCACTCGCGGGATGAAGGTTCGCCACCACCGTCTTGGTAAAGATGTTACGGTTGCCAACGCGACCATCTTTATGGCCCAGGATCGGAGCAATGTTGAGGAGGCCTGGCCGGGTGATATTATCGGTATCCATAATCATGGCACGATCAAGATCGGTGATACTTTTACGACCAAAGAGGAGCTTAAATTTACCGGAATTCCCAATTTTGCCCCGGAACATTTTCGCCGGGTCGTGCTCAAAAACCCGCTGAAAACCAAACAGCTCAGCAAAGGTCTGATCCAGCTTTCGGAGGAGGGGGCGGTGCAGGTTTTTCGGCCGCTTATGGGTAGTGACTATATTCTTGGTGCGGTCGGCGTCTTGCAGTTTGAGGTGACTATGGCCCGGCTCAAAGCCGAATACGGGGTCGACGCCATCTATGAAGCGGCCGATTTTGCCGCGGCCCGCTGGATTGAGTGTGACGATATAAAGATCTTGGATCAGTTTAAAAAGAAGAACGAAAACCAGCTGGCTCTCGATGCTGAAGGCCATCTGACCCTGCTGGCCCCGAGTGAGTGGCGTTTAAACCGGATTATTGAATTAAATCCTGAAATCAGGTTCAACAAAACCCGCGAACATGTCTGATGCCTCAATTCAAGATTCACGCCCCTTTTACACCGCAGGGCGACCAGCCCCAGGCCATCAAAGAGTTAACCTCCGGCCTTGAGGCGGGCTTGCAAAAGCAGGTTCTTCTTGGGGTTACCGGTTCCGGTAAAACTTTTACGCTGGCTCAGGTGATCGCTGCGACTCAGCGGACAACCCTGGTCGTGGCCCCCAACAAGACCCTGGCGGCCCAGCTCTACCAGGAATTCAAAGATTTCTTTCCCGAAAATCGGGTTGAGTATTTCGTCAGCTATTACGACTACTACCAGCCCGAAGCCTATATCCCGACCACCGACACCTTCATCGAAAAAGATTCATCAATCAATGATCGGATCGACAAGCTGCGGCATGCGGCGACGGTTTCGTTGCTGGAGCGTGAAGATGTGATTATTGTCGCCAGCGTCTCCTGTATTTACGGTTTAGGCTCGCCCGAAGCTTATCAGGGGATGCTGCTCTATCTTGAGCCTGAACGCGGTGATCTAAGTCGTGACCAGATTATCCGGCGCTTGGTTGAAATCCAGTATTCCCGTAATGATTACGATTTTCATCGGGGAAGCTTTCGCGTACGTGGAGAAAGTGTTGATATTTTCCCCGCTAATATGGAAGAGACCGCCCTGCGTTTGGAGTTCTTTGGCGATGAGCTCGAAGAGCTGGCTCTGATCGATCCCTTGACCGGTAAACAGCTGGAGAAGCTGGGTAAATTTACAGTCTATCCGGCGAGCCACTATGTCACTCCGAAAGAGGAACGCCGTCGCGCCTTCCGGGCGATTCAGGATGAACTGGATGAACGGTTGATTGAATTAAATGGCCAAGGCCGCTTACTCGAAGCCCAGCGCATCAAAGAGCGAACCCTTTTTGATCTGGAGATGATCGAACAGATGGGCCATTGCCAGGGCATCGAAAACTACTCCCGCCATCTTACCGGCCGCGTCGCCGGGGCCGCCCCGCCGACGTTAATGGACTATCTGCCTAGAAATCATCTGGTGATTATCGACGAAAGTCATGTCACCGTGCCCCAGATCGGGGGGATGTACAAAGGCGATCGTTCACGTAAAACGACTTTGGTTGAGTATGGTTTTCGGCTCCCTTCGGCGCTTGATAATCGGCCTCTGAAAAGTGACGAATTCGAGGAACGCACCTCTCAGACCATTTATGTTTCGGCGACGCCGGGAAATTATGAACTGGAAGTCGCCGAACAGGTTGTCGAACAGGTTATTCGCCCGACCGGCCTGGTCGATCCCGAGATCGAAATTCGTCCGGCTGCGAATCAGGTTGATGATGTCGTCGCCCGCCTGCGAGAAACCGTCGCTGCCGGTGGCCGGGCCCTGGTGACAACCCTGACCAAAAGAATGGCGGAAGATTTAAGTGATTTTTTGCGTGAACTTGATTTCAAAGTGCGTTACCTGCACTCCGATATCGACACGCTGGAGCGAGTTGAACTTATCCGTCAGCTCCGCCTCGGAACCTTTGATATTCTGGTCGGCATCAACCTTTTGCGTGAAGGTCTGGATATCCCCGAAGTTGCTCTGGTCGCCATCCTCGATGCCGATAAAGAGGGTTTTCTGCGCTCGCATCGCTCCCTGATCCAAACCGCAGGCCGGGCCGCCCGTAACCTTGAAGGCAAAGTAATCTTCTACGCCGACAAGGTGACCGGCTCCATGACCACCGCCATTGCCGAGATGGAACGCCGCCGCGAAAAACAGCAGGCTTACAACCGGGAATACCGGATTGAGCCGCAAAGTATCATTCGCCGGGTGCAGGAAGCGATTGAGGTGGAGTATGGTGAGGAAGAAAACAGCGGCGAAAAGAGATTGACGCCGGAGATCGACCTCCAGGCCCTGATCGGCAAAGGCACCAAAGCCTGCGACCGCACCATCCGCAAATGGGAAAAAGAGATGCAAAAAGCGGCCAAACATCTTGATTTCGAACACGCCGCCGAAATCCGCGACCGCATCGCCCAACTCCAGCGCGAGATTATCCTCGCTTGATCCCCTGACTATTTCCTGTCTTCGCCTCCTGTTTTTAACTGTTTTTCGTTTAAGTATGCCATCTGTAGACGAAGAACTCTCTTTGCTGGAGAAGGCCGTCAATGATGAATATAAGTAAACTTTGGTGTAACTATTCAGCATAATGTAGTCCTCAAACAATCTCGATGCGGGGACATTGCTCCAGGCGGCGGCTACAAGCCGCTTGCCGATCTGAGCTGCGCTGTGAGCGAAGCGAGGAAGTACTCTTGGGGTGTGTCCCCCTCGAAGCCGGGCGAAGCCAATGTTCACGCCATTTGTAGTGGCTTTAAGGTGATTACGCTGAATAGTTACACTTTGGTTTTCTTATGAGAATATAGTGAAAAAAATTGCTATTGGGATATTATTGTGTTTAGTTATTGTTGATGGACTCGTAAAAAGTAGCGAGTCCCTAACTTGTTGAAAAAATTAAATAAATTATTATTTTCTTGTTGCAATTCACCCTCGTTTGTGGTACTGTTTAGCTGTAAAAACAATAACTTACGAGG
>JAYEGS010000101.1:0-4101 GCA_034659215.1 Pseudomonadota bacterium
ACTGGGCCTCGTCAATTATAAGGATCGGCTGCTGTTTTGCCTCCAGGCAGAGCCTTTGAATCTCATCCTTGATCGCTTTATATAATGTTGAGAGACTTCTTTCGGTGGAAAGGCCCATCTCCCAGGCGATCGATTTGTAGACATCCATAACATTGCCGGTGGTCAGGCTGACGTAAAAGACCTTATAAAGCCCTGCGTGAAGTTCGCTGATAACTTTTCTGCAGATTGTGGTCTTGCCACTGCCGACATCACCGGTTAGAAGGCCGATTCCTTTTAAGGTGAGAAGATATTTCAGTCTATTTTCCAATTCGATACTGTTTTTAGATGGGAATAGCTCATGGGCTTTGATATCTTTGTCAAAAGTACGGCGCGTTAGGCCAAAGTATTCGCGATACATCGTCATCACTCCTTATTTCTTGCTGAATTTGCTGAAATTCATACTGCTATTTGCACTCTTTACATTTGGTTTTGTCGCCATGTCAGGCTTCGATTGTTCCTCGGTGCTTAAAGTTTCATCAGGACGCTCTCTTTTAACGTAGCAATTAGCCAGAGTGTCGACCAGCCTGGCATCATCGTAGCGATTTCCTTTAAACCAGACCTGAATTGGTTGTCCGGGCGTGGTTGGATCATATCGCAGAATAACCGTTTCGCCGACCAGCGCAGCTTCGGCCTCGTAAGCTTTACCGTGTAAACTTATAGTTCTGTCTTTATGGACTTTGCGTTTGTCTTCAGCCAGGAAAATCTCTTCAAGATCGACGCCCGGCTCGGGAAAGCGGACGCGTTCAGAGCACCTCGCCCAACGATCAAGTGGAGACTCTGCCAATGTCCGATGAATATTGTGGTGATATTCTCCTTCAACGTAGGCCCACAAAGCCTGATTGAGATTTGCAAGGCTGGCTTTTTGGTGATCTTCGAGGGTCGGAAGAAATTGTTGGCGAATGGTTCTAAACCACCGTTCTATTTTGCCTTTTGCAGCTGCATGATAAGCTTTGCTATGAATAAGAGTAATCCCCAACCGAGCACAGACAATTGCCAGGTGACGGGAGCGAAAAGCTGAACCGTTATCGACAAACAGACGTTTGGGAATACCTCTTCGCATTATAGCTTGTTTGAGGACTGGCAAAAGGTCTCTTGATTTTTCACCTAAGGCAAATTCAGCATAAGGAATAACCCGGGTGGCATCGTCGATAAAGGCGATAAGGTAGGCTTTCTGTTTTTTACGACCTTCGGTGAAAACGGCGGGGCCATGCATAACGTCACTCATAAAGAGTTCGCCGGCATGGCTATAAGAAAAACGTCGGTGATCCTTACCGCCGGGCTCCTCAATTTTTCTTTTATCCATCAGACCGCGATTGCTCAATAAACGATAGACAATCGATTCCGACAACTCTTGATTTTCATCGATCTGATTCTGCTTTCGGGCCTTCTTTATGACTTGCGCTACCGAAAGTTTAAGGTCGTTCTCTTTGATTTCGACTAAGATGTCTTCAATTTCAGTCGATAAAATACGAGACCTACCCTTGTCGGTTCGAGTTTTCGGATAAAGAGCATCGAAGCCATCTTTTCGATAATCTTTTATCCAGCTGCGTAATGTCTCCTGCGCGATAGAAGTTCGGGAACTGCCGGGAATAACGTAATCGAGAGCGGCTTTCTCCTTGAGTTTGGCGTAGAGTCCTTTAGCTCCAGGCTCAAGACACACGACGTCTGCGATCAGCCCATAACGGAAAAGGGCGACCAGTTGATTTAGCTCATTAGCATCTTTTTTCATGGTTTTACCTCCTGATTTTTAGTTTCGAGAGATAATACCAAAGGCTAAAACATCCAGCAACGCCCGCCCATTGTTGCACCCCATTTCTAGCCACCCACCGGCGTATGTGGCGGCGGGATTAAACCAATGATACGAGGTAAAGCATAAAGATGCTCCTTGAGAATTTCACGCAGATGGGATAGGACAGAATCAACACCAAAGGCCTTCTGCAACTGCTCAAGATTTTTAAAACCGATTTCCGGAAATAGACCAGCACAGGCTTTTAAGGCTGTGCTGACATAATTGATTCGACGGTTTAGCCAACGCAGGCCTCCTTGCAAACCGATATCTGGCCTTATATGCTCAGCGGCACTGACCAGGGTGGGATGCTTTTGGGCTTCAACTACAACTTCTTCTACATCTTTTAATGTGCCGGGAAAACGTGAAGGCAAAAAATCAGGAACCAGCGCAATTGTTGCATGACCTTTGCGGCAATACCAACGAGGGATTTCAAACTTCATCGGTACTACTCTTTCGTAGCTGCCATGTCTACGTATACCGCAGCCACCTTCGGGGTGAATAGGGCACTGTTTCAATTCGGCCTTTTCACAAAGATTTTGCCTGTTGTATTCGGAGACGGAAACATTAACATTGTTTCTGATTTGCATTGATAAGGTAAACTCCTATGGGTAAAATTGGACGTAACGATCCCTGCCCCTGCGGCAGTGGTAAAAAATATAAGAAATGCTGTCTGAACTACAACTACAGCCCCCAGGAAAAAGAGAAGATTATTCAAGGCTACATAAAGGATGTTATGGCTCTTGATAATCTATCAAACAGTATTAACGGATTGATAGAGAAAAAAGATTTCCAAAAAGCACAAGCAGTATGTCAGCAATTGCTGGAGGACTATCCGGATCAGATAGACGGGATTTCTCGGTTTGCCCAAGTATACGAAGCTATGGGAGAAAAAGCAAAAGCGGCTGAGTATTATAGAAAATCAGCTGAATTTGCCAGCGAAAATGATGGTTTTGATCGGGAATCTGTGGATATGTATATTGAGGATGCCAAACGAATGGAGGCGGGATAGCTGGATATCTTCTGTCTTACGATTTAAATTAACTTTTTCGGTGGCCCACCGCTGGCATAATGCGGAGTGAAAATGGCGGTATTTTGTAGAATAAATAGTTATTCAACAGTGGTAGATACAAAAAGAGAAGAGAAAATGGCAGAACTAGAAGGAACAGAAATACGTTTACGGATTCGTGAAAAGCGAATGGTTTTTCTGCAAGAACTTGTAGAGGAATTAATACCAAAAGTAATTGACAAAAAAATGACAAACAAAGAAATAGTGCACCTGTTGGACGAAGCCGCTATCGCGCCAGACAAAACCCCGTCTCTTACTGTTTTAGATTGTAACTTCTGATGTTTTTGCGGTAAAAAGGAAATAGCAACATCATTGCTTGCTATTAACCTAAACCGTAACAATCAGGAGGATACACAATGGATACCGATTTACCGAACAACCCTCAATTCATCAAAAATTACACCAAGCACTGTAAACTCTTAAAACTCAACGGTTTTCAACCAAACACAATTGATCTATATTCAAGATCAATCAGGCGTATTGGCAACTGTTTTGATTACCAGGTGAATAATCTTAGCATGGATCAATTGATAGATTATTTTACCGACCTTCTGGAATCACACTCGTGGAGTACGGTCAAGGTCGACCTGTACGGTCTGAAGTTTTTCTACGCCAAGGTGTTGAATAAAACCTGGCAGGATATTCCCCTTATTAACCCTCCTAAATCAAAAAGAATTCCCGATATTGTTTCAATCGAGCAGGCCAACCAGATCTTTGCGGCAACCAATAAATTAAGTTACAAGGTGTTCTTTTTCACTATTTATAGTATGGGCCTGCGTCTTGGCGAAGGAATTAAACTTACAGTCGCAGACATCGATTCCACGAATATGAGGGTGCATATTCGTGACGGCAAGGGCAACAAAGACAGATTTGTGCCGCTCCCAGAAAATACTTTACAGATTTTAAAAAACTTCTGGTCCCTTCACAGGCATCCTTCCTTTATCTTTCCGAACCGGAAGAGAGGATTGAAAAATGCTCACTTGGTCGATTCACCTTTGGATCGAGGAGGCATTCAAACAGCTATAAAAGCCGTCGTTGAACAGGTCGGCATTAAAAAAAAATAAGTTGCCACTCCCTGCGCCATAGTTATGCGACACATCTACTCGAAGCAGGTATCGATTTGATTGAATTACAGAAAATTTTAGGACATGTTAGCCTTCTAACCACCGCCAGATACACCCACCTTACCGCCGAAAACCGATCAAAC
>JAYEGS010000102.1:0-4057 GCA_034659215.1 Pseudomonadota bacterium
AGGAATCTAACATCCATGTGTAACCTTTTATCATATCCCTCTACCAAGAGGGGATACGCAAACTGCAATTTATGATCAATAAGCATTGACTAAATTTAGTCAATGCTTATTGATCATAAATAAAGTACATTGTCAATAGTGAAAATCAAGATAATCTGGGAATTCCGGGGATAGGTAATTTCATTGAGCCTCTTTACCATGCCAAATTCTAAATACATAAAAAATATTTCCTCTGTCTCAATATCTTCAAGAGCTTCTAATGTTTCTTCATGCCTGCGAGCTACTTCCTTAAATCGAGTTATCGATTAGTCAGGCCGATTGTATCCATTTCTGACGGCTTGTTCCATTGCCGTAAGTTCTTCGTCCGTCAGGAAATCGAAATGAGTCGATTTTTTTTTGGCGGACAGGTTCCCATTGTTCTGGAGACACAGTTGGATAAACAAATCAATCAGACGGTCAGGTATGTCGATGATGTCCTGAATTGCCTTTTTGGTGTTGTCATAGTTGATCAGAAAACTGAGTTCTTCAACAAGCTCCTCCTCAATGGTCTTGCGTACAAACTCATACAGTGCTTCAGCCTGCACGGTCATATCCATGTATTGATACCAGGACGCAGTCTCATTTTCGACGGTCATTTGCCCCATCTCATCCAGTCGGTAATCAATAAGCTGAAGCAAGGGTCTTGAGAAGGCTTCCAGAGATGCATCATAATCAGCCGAATTCTTGAGCATAACTGCTGATACCGGGAACATAAGCCCAGGTGGTGCAATTTCCTGAGTCGAGAGAATATTGTGTATCAGGAATCGGTGAATACGTCCGTTTCCGTCTTCAAACGGATGCAGGAAAACAAAACCATAGGCAGTTGCCGCCGCATGGATAACCGGAGAGACACTACCTTCTTTCATCCGTTTATGGGAAATGATCAGCCCGTTCATCAGATCCGGCAGATTCTCGGGCTTTGGACAGATAAAATGAATGATCTCCTTCTGATAAGAGACGGTTTGCCCGACATAATTCTGATTGACGCGATAATCACTGTCTTTGAATCGAGGGTCAACAATCCGGTTCTGAAGTTCTATCAACCGTTCCTTTTCGCAGAAGTCCTCTTTTTCAGCAAGTTTCAACGAGGTAATGAATTTCTCGGTTCGTGATGCATTGGGCTTTATGTGCTCAATTTCAAAAGACGACTTTGTCTCTTTGTTGTAGAGATAGCTCAGTGCCCGGCGAAGAAGCTCCGGTGGATACGAGGTAGCAATATCCTCGCATTTTTTCCGCAGATCAGCGGAATCCATTTTGGAAAGCTTTTCTGTTTTTCTGACAATCGGACAAAACTCTTTAGGGCCGAGAAGGTTGTTGACAATGCGATGCCGCCGGGATTTCTTGCCATTTGCAACACTGTAATATTTCTTTATCTCCAGCGCATTAACATAGTTGCCCGAAGTTATGTCATCGATAGACAGTTTTCCGCCAGTCAGGAATTCATAGAAAAACCAGATCCTTCGGGCATATTTTCCGGTTGGCTTGGATTTGATATATTCAGTGAGCTTCTCCTGGGGGACATGTTCAAAGATGCGTCTTAACAGCCCTAGGTTAATACCGTCGTATTTCAGTGCAAACTCAAGATGATCACCAACTTTTTCCCCCGGCCAATACCTTGCCGGGTAGATCTCTTCAATTGTTGTATCCCGGACTTTAGACCGATGAGTTCCAGTAGATGAGACGGATGAAGTGTGCCAGTGGGGCATCCCCTCAAGCTCAAGTTTTTCAAGCAGATATGCATAACCCGCCGGACGAATCTCTAAAACATTTATTTCCATGGGGCATCCATGTAAAATTATTATTGCACTGGTAATATAATTATATTTCGCAAGTCAGTCAACAAAATAATTACAATACAGCCATTTTCCGGCAAAACAATTGCTGGTTCGTGAACCGCAGTTAGTGTCCGGCACAAATCTGGTAAAACAGTTATTTGCCTGGCCATATAATTACAAATGAGCACCTGGATGGCAAAGCGATTACAGCTGGCAGCCTTCTGCGTTAAAAAGCGGGCATTGACAATAATTTGCATTAATCGTTCTTGATAAATTTACTATATTGCAGATCAATAAAATCTTTGAATTTTTTGCGAAAAATCTCGGTACTAAAGCGCAGAGCATTATCCCGGCAGGCCTGAGCGGAAATTTTATTTTCCTCTTTTTCAAAGTGAAGAATTGCCTCGACAACACTCTCTGGTTGCTGGGTTGGGAAAAAGAGTCCGGTAGCCGGTTGGCCGGGTTTGTTGTCGAGGGTTATGACCGTCTCTTTAGCGCCGCCGCGGCCATAAGCGATCACCGGGGTTCCGCAGGCCTGGGCTTCCAAGGGAACAATGCCGAAATCCTCTTCCGCCGCAAAGAGGAAGGCCCGCGCCCGCCGCAGATAGTCGCGGACTGTTTCCGTCTTCTGAAAACCGATCATTGTAACATTGTCGCTGGCCATGGATTGTAGGCGTTTCTCTTCGGGGCCGCTGCCGATGATTATCAACTTACGCTCCGGGATCATTGCGAAAGCTTTGATTAAGGTATCGATATGCTTGTAGGGAACCAGGCGGGAGACTGTGAGATAGAAATCCTCTTTCACCTCTTTGCCCGGAGTGAAATAATCGGTTGCCACCGGAGGGTGGATGACCGTAGCCTGGCGGCCATAGACCTTTTTGATTCGGCGGGCGATAAATTCCGAGTTGGCGATATAGTGGTCGACGCCATGTGCCGTTCTGGTATCCCAGAGTCGCATTTTATGGAGAATCCAGCGAGCCAGCCAGCTTTTTAGACCTTTCTCCAGGTTGGCCTGGCGCAGGTACTGAAACTGCAAATCCCAGGCATAGCGCATGGGACTGTGAATGTAGGAAATATGCAGCTGATCCGGGCCGGTTATTACCCCTTTGGCCACCGCGTAGTTACAGGAGATAACCAGATCGTAAGGGCTCAGATCAAACTGCTCGACCGCCAGCGGCATCAAGGGCAGGTAGAGGCGATATTTCTCTTTCGCAAAAGGTAGTTTTTGAATAAAACTGGTTTTAGTAACTCGGTGCCCGATAAAGCCTCGTTCTCGGGCCGGTAAATAATCTAACAAACAAAAGAGGTCGGCTTCGGGAAAGAGTTTAAGGATTTCACTCAAAACCTTTTCAGCCCCGGCTTCCACCAGCAACCATTCGTGTATTACTGCAACTTTCATAAGGTTACCTATTTCCCGCTCCAGATTACCATAAACGTTTTCACCAGAATCTTGCAGTCGAGCCACAGCGACCATTGGTCAATATATTGAGTGTCGAGTTTGACAATTTCATCAAAGTCGGTAATCTTGTTGCGGCCGGAGACCTGCCAGAGACCGGTAATGCCGGGTTTTATTGAAAGTCGGCGGTAATGGTGAAGATCATACTCTTTAACTTCTTCAGGGGTCGGTGGGCGAGTTCCGACCAGGCTCATGTTGCCGACCAATACATTCCAGAATTGCGGGAGTTCATCAAGACTGGTTTTACGTAAAAACTTTCCCACTCGGGTGACCCGGGGATCATTGGAAATTTTAAAAACCGCTCCGTTCAGTTCATTTTGATTCATTAATTCCTGTTTGCGGGCTTCGGCGTCTCGGGACATAGAGCGATATTTGTAAAGGCTGAAGCGTCGCCCATTCTCACCGACCCGCGATTGGCGGAAAAAGATCGGCCCTGGGGAATCGAGCTTGATTGCCAGCGCTATAAAAGGAAACAGTAACATATTAAGGCACACTCCGACCGTTGCCCCGACCAAATCCAGCAGTCGTTTAAGAAGCAGCTGATCCGGGTCCAGCGTAACCGGGTGCAAGACCACCAGCGGCAGCCCTTCCAGGCGAGAGAACTCACATTTACTCAGGCGATTTTCATTAATATTAAGAATCACCTTGCTGGTTTTCCCAGCCATTTCAGCTCGTTCCAGGAAGGGGTCGATGGCAACCTTATGAGGGCCTCTAGGGATAGCGAAGTAGACTTCGTCAATCACGTTGTCAGTTAGGTGCCGGGCAAACTCATCAGGGTTTTCTTGGT
>JAYEGS010000103.1:0-4023 GCA_034659215.1 Pseudomonadota bacterium
GGCAAATATCGCTTTGCGCGTGATCCTTAAAGCGCGGGAAGATGATAAAAACGAGCTTGAGGGTAAAGTCCTGGCCAATATGAAGCGGCTTGTACTGCCCTATCTTGAAAAACTTGAAAAGAGTAGTCTGGACGACTCGCAACGAGCCTGTTTAGTGGGGTTGCAGGCCAATCTCAAGGATCTGGTTTCGCCGTTTTCCCAACGACTCTCCTCGCCGTTGCTGAACCTGACACCGCGTGAGATTCAGGTGGCGAACCAGATCAAGGAGGGGCGAGCCAATAAAGAGATTGCCGATTTTTTTAATATCTCTTTGCGAACGGTGGAGTTTCATCGGGAAAATATCAGAAAGAAGATCGGTCTGGTCAATAAAAAGGTCAATTTAAGATCACAGCTGTTGCTGTTTTAGTGACTTACTTATGATACCAGGTTTTCACTGGTAGTTTGCTGGTAATTATTTGGTGTTGTGTTTGTTGTTGGAAATGTTCTATTAAGATAATCAATGATTGGAGTTTGACGATGAAAAATAGTGCTGATTATATTGCTATAGATGGTCAGGGGCAGTGGTGGTATGAAGGTAACAAGATTGTTCACCCAAAGGTTTTGGCGCTTTTTAAAAGTTCTTTGGTGATTGATGAGTCTACGGGGGAACTTTTTGTTGATTATAAAGGGAAGCAGGCTCCGGTTAAGGTTGAGAAAACTCCTTTCTTTATTCATGATATCGATGTCGAGAAGGGAGCTGATGAAGAGCTGATCGAAATTGTTCTGGAACTTGATGATGGTACGCGTGAGATTCTTGATCCGGAAAGTTTAGGGCTTGATGATAGTGGGGCGTTGCAGGTTAAGGTTAAGGGAGGCCGATTTGCGGCCCGTTGTCTGCAAGCGGCCCATTTTCGCCTGGCGGAGTTGCTTCGTGAGGATGGTGACGGTGGTTTTTCTCTTGTCATAGGTGGCAAGAGTTATATTTTGGCAAAAAATTGAGGAGAACTAAAGCTATGGATGAGATGGGCAAGATTATAAGTGAAGCGGATAATGCGACGTTGGTGAAAATGGTGATCGACTCTTTTCGGCGAACCATGGTGCATTACGGCTGTTGGTTTGCCGAGGTCGAGCATCAACTCGGGATGGAGAAGGCTTTAGCGGTTGAGAAAAATGTTTGGGGTGCGAGTTTTGGTAATCAGCTTAAACGTTTGAGTAAAATCTTCGGTTTTGAGATCAAGGATGGGGTGCCGGCTCATCTGCACACGCTGTCACGGGAAGATCTGCTCGATTTGTTGAAAAACCTTGGTGTCAACTGGCTCGCTAATGATGGCATCTGGTTTCAGGCGGTCGAACATAAGTTTGGCATGAATGACGCCAAACGCTGTAATGATACTTGCTGGACTCGTTATTCACCTTACGAGGCGGAACGGATTAAAGAGCTTCTCGAACTGCCCGATAATGGCGGTATCCCGGCCCTGAAACAAGCTCTGGCATTTCGGATGTACGCCTTGATCAATAAACAGTCGATTGAAGATGTCGATGAAAATTGTATCATCTTTCGCATGAATGAGTGCCGGGTTCAGGTTGCCCGCCAGCGCAAAGGTTTGGACGATTACCCTTGTAAATCAGCGGGGTTGGTTGAATATCCCTATTTTGCCCACACGATTGACTCCCGGATTGAGACCGAATGTATCGGTTGCCCCCCTGATAAGCATCCGGAAGGTTGGTTTTGTGCCTGGAAATTTACGGTAGTGGAGTAGGAGTTTGTAGGATGGCGGAGACAATTAAAGTAACCCATGCCGGAAGGGTGGCAACCGTCACCTTGAACCGGCCGCAGAATCTGAATGCGTTTACCACCGCGATGGTTAGTGAGCTGGAGAAAGAGCTGGTTTTGATTCGCGATAATCCTGAAATTCGGGCGGTTATGCTGGTCGGCAGCGGTAAGGCCTTTTGTGCCGGTGTCGATGTTCAGGAGAAGCCCTATAACCCGCTTAATGCCCGGATATTTCTTAAAGATTTTAACCGGATGCTTAAATTGGTGGAGAGCCTGCCCCAACCGACGGTTGCGGTTCTGCATGGCGGGGTTGTGGCCGGGGGGCTGGAGTTGGCTTTGGCCTGTACCTTCCGGGTTGCGGCCGAGAATGCAAAAATGGGTCTGCCGGAAATTAATCTTGGACTGGTCGCAGCCGGCGGGGCCACTTTTCGCCTGCCGCGCCTGGTTGGTTTTGGCCCGGCCTTGGAGATCTGTTTGCTGGGCAAGCTGATCAGCGGGGCTGAGGCGGCAGAGAAAGGCTTGGTTAATTGGTCGTTTCCGGAAAAAGAACTTATGCCGGAAGCCGAATTGTTAGTAAAAAAACTGGCTGACCAACCCCCAATAGCTTTAAGTTTGATCAAAGATGCTATCTATGCGGCGGCGGCTCCGCATGAATCCAATGCTTGCCTGATGGAAATTCTTTCGGCCAGCGTTAACCACTACACTGAAGATAAAAAAGAGGGATTAGCCGCTTTTTTCGCTAAACGAAAACCTGATTTCAGTGGGCAATAAGTTAATAATAAAGAGGACTAAACTATGATTAATTCGCAATGCGGTATTGCCGCTATGGGTTTTTATTTGCCGGAAAAAGAGATTCCGCTGCTTGATTTGGCGGAAACAGCCGGAATTCCGGCTTTTGTCGCAGAATTTGCCGGCGCCCGGACGGTACGTGCGGCCGCTGCCGACGAATTACCCAGCGAGATGGCGATCAATGCCGCTGAAGCGGCCCTGCAAGACGGCGATATTGACCCTGAAGAGATCGATTTGATTATCTATTGCGGCGCCGGGGTGCCCGATTATATCCTGCCGCCTTCTGCCGGCCGGGTTCAGGATGCTGTTGGTGCCAACCGAGCCATGGGCTTTGATCTGTCTCAGGGATGTTGCGGCATGCAGACGGCTATGCAGGTAGCTAAGGCCCAGATAGCCTTGAATGAAGGTTGCAACATGGTTATGCTGGTTACCGGTGACAAATGGAGCCGGTTTACCCACCACCACACTGCTGATTCTGTTTTTTTCGGTGATGGCGGCGGTGCCATAATTATGAAAAAGGGTCATCCCGACCTGCAGCCGGTTGCCAGTGAAATAGTTACCAAAGGGAACTATTATGATCTCTGGTGTATTGAGGCCGGCGGCCTGCGCCATCCGGCTTCCAGCGAAACCCTGCAGAAAAATATGCATACCTACAAATGTATTGATCCGGAACGAGCCCGCCATGAGTTTAAGGAGATCTACATCCCGGTTATGGCCGAGACCGTTATGGAATCGCTGAAAAAAGCTGGAATCAGCCGCGATCAGGTAGCTTTCTTTTCCATGGTTAATGCCAACCTGAAGGTTCAAGAGCTGTTGCTGAATCAGCTTGAGATACCCCTGGAGCGCTCATCGGCAGATTATTTAGAGCGTTTCGGCCACTTTGGTTCTCAGGATACCTTTTTCAATCTTGATCTGGCGGTCAAGGATGGGAAAATCAGCAAAGGAGACTATATTGTCATGCTGACCACCGGTATCGGCTTCTCCTGGGGCAGTGCGGTGATCAAGTATTAGGTGTCAACCGGATGACAAAAAAAATCAAAGATTCCAGCCGGCGTTTTCTCTTGGGCGTGACCGGCGGTATTGCCAGCGGCAAAAGCACGGTTTCCAGGATGCTTACCGAATTGGGTTCGCCGCTGATCGATTTTGATCTGATCGCCCGCCGGGTGGTTGAGCCGGGAACTCCGGGGTTGGCGAAAATTGTTGACTATTTTGGCCGTCAAGTGTTAGCGGAGGATGGTTCACTGGATCGCAAAAAACTTTCGGATATTGTTTTTGGCGATATGGAAAAGCGGAAAAAGCTCGAGAGCTTTACCCATCCGCCGATCTTTGAGGAATTTTTCAAACAGATTGACGAAATTGCCGCGAAAAATCCGGATGCGATCATCCAAGTGGCGGTTCCTCTGCTGATTGAGTTGAATCTGCAGTACCTGTTTGATAAACTGTTGGTTATTTATGTGCCGGCTGAAGTTCAGATAGAGCGC
>JAYEGS010000104.1:0-18225 GCA_034659215.1 Pseudomonadota bacterium
GTTTAAGGTAAAATGTCAGTTTTTAGGCTGGTTTTTATTTTGATCATAAATTTACAATGATTAAGGAGGTATGTTCATGGCAGTAAATTATCCAGCAATCGGTAATAAAGTGACGGCAAAGATTATTGAGGTAGGCGGTGCATGCTCAATCGGAATGAAAGTGGGCGACGAATTTGAGCTCAGTGTTCATCAGTGTGGTGATTTCTGTGGATATTTTTATCACAATATTTTTCAGTGGGTAACCCTTCTCCAGTTTGACGGGACATTCCCTCTTTTTCCTGATAAAGATATTATGGTCTGGGAATGTCCCAATTCCGGAAATCGGGTTAAGGTTGAGCTTAAACGCGAAAAACGTTGATCTTGAAAATTTGAAATTTAATAAACATTAGGCCATCTTTTTTCAGGGGTGGCCTTTTTGGTTGAATCATTAAATACAGCTAGCGGGTAGTTGGATAATTTTTTCACTAATCAGTTCCACTTGCTCGCTGTTGTTTATGACAATTCCCAACGGTAGATTTTCGTTTGCAATAAAATTTTTCAGGCTTTGGAGCTGGCGTTGCTTAATGCTGGTGCCGAATTTTATTTCAATTGGTAAGAGACCGAACGGGCCTTCCAGGATCAGGTCTACTTCAGCCCCGTTCTTGGTGCGGAAATAGTTGTAATGCCAATTTGTGACGTCAAGTGTATCGATTCCCTTGATAATTTCTTCTGTCACAAAGGCTTCAAACGCGGCTCCAACGTTAGGCTGGTTCAGTAATTGATCGCGGCTGTTTACGTTCTGAATGAAATGGGATAAACCACTGTCGCGAAAATTACCTTTTGGCATTTTTACAATAGACTTGCTGAAACTTGCAGCATAACTTGGTAGATTTCGCCAAACGTAGCTTCCTTCGGCAATTTCAAGATAATCACGGATCGATTTTTCTGATATATCCAGTGATCTTCCAACTTGAGACCGATTTATAATCGTGCCGTTTAAGGCTGCCAGCATGTGGATAAAGCGACGGTATTTAATAATGTCCAGTCTTGGGAAAAGAGACCTGATGTCTCTCTGAACATAGGTTTTCAAGTAGTTTTCCATCCAAGGTCGGTGGAAACGTCGATTTCGGGTTACGGCGAGTTCTGGATAACCTCCGTTAAAAAAGGTGTCCATTACTTCATTGTGTGAAACTTTGGGCTTTACATCTCTCAGAAAATCAATTGTTTCAGTTTTAATGGGCAGGTTGAAAATCTGATAGAAAGCCGGCAGTGGGTGTGAGTATTTTTCGTTGATTTTCAGGGTGCCGAGTTCGATGATACCGACACGGCCGGCCAAAGTTTCGGAAACATTTTTTACCAGTTCCAGAGAGCTGGAGCCGGTGAGCAGAAAACGATTTTTTCTTTGTCGGTCACGATCTATGACGCCTCGAAGTTCTTGGAACAGAGGTGGATATTTCTGGGCTTCGTCAATAATTATGGAATGAGGATGTTCTTTGAAAAAGAAATCTGGGTCACGAGTTATAAATTCGAAATCCTGGGCTCGCTCGAGATCGAAATAACGCCACTCAGGCTTTAGATTTTTTGCCAATGTAGTTTTGCCGCACTGGCGTACACCAAGAATTATTACAATGGGAAAAAGCTCAAGCAGGCCGTCGATTTTTTGTTCAATATTTCTCTTTAAATCAGTCATATACGACTTCTACACACGAAAATTACTGGTGTCAAGTAAAAAGAAGAGATTTAATCGAGAGCAGTCATCGTTTGTCCGTTAATCAGTGCGTTAATCAGAGTCATCCAATTTTCTCCTCAAGCGTGAAAATTGAAAATTGCAGAAAATTGCAGAAAATTGGAAAATTGAACGAAAATTGCGAAAATCGGGGTCGGACCGAAAACGCCGGGATAAACCGGCATAGAGTAGGGGATGAAAGAGCCCTACATGGTGGAGATGACGCGAAATAAGCCTTCAATTCTTGCGGTCACTGCTGTTGACTCTCTCTTTAAAATGAGGGAAATTATCTAATTATTTGGGTAATAATTTCTAATTATCTTGCAAGCAAAAGAAAAAGTAGGCATCTTCAGCAACGCTGTGAATATTTTTCAGCAGTGTTTTTGCTGCTTGTGGATTGTAATCGATTTTTGCTCTTGTTAAACCGTAAAACAATATTGGATTAGAATAGCCTGACTTTTGAATCAGAAGCCCGATTTTAATATCAGCTATCAGATAAATTCCATCCCCATCTATACTGTCATCAAACCAGGTGGTATTCGTCTTGTCAATCGTAATATCCAGTGTTTCGTTCCGGCCTATTTGAGGGTTGTATATTGTCATTTCCATTATCGACCTCTTTTTTTGTAGTTGATAAATTGGCAAGTTGGAAGTCCAGTGGGTTTTTAAAGGCATAAGGGCGTCCGAATTGTGTGAAAATGCGGGGGAAGCCCGAAGACTTCCCCCTTTGAGACAAACAATCCGTCTCGCCCTCCCGGCTATCCCTTGACTGGATGCTCCCCAGCAGTGCCAGTCTCCGTTTCACCGGGAAACTTTTTTTTTAGAAGATTTCTGATGCTGCAAGTCTGACATGTTCGACGTTAACAGTTTGAGATTGCACTGCGGCGGCGGCAATTAATGACCCCCGAGCCAGATGGTTGGCTTTGCGAAAAATACCACCTGATCCTTGAAAAATTGCGGTAACTGCAGCCTCCTCAAAAGGGCTGTTTTTCAAGCCGACAATTTGAAGATGGTGGATAAGATAAGCATCCATTTTCTCTCTGTTTACAGACTCAAGATGTCTACGGGCTACGATTCGAGAGGCTAAAGGAGTCGCTGATCGGTGCAGAAGATTATCTGCCAGGTTATTTTGACCAATCAGGATTATCGGCAGCCAAGGTTTCGAGTCACCTTCAAATTGGGTGATCGTATGCAGCTCGGCAAAGACTTCGAGGCGCAAAAGTGAGGCTTCATCAATAACCAGCACCGGTTGTAGCTTGCGGTTTTGCGCCAGTTCCGAAATCTGTTTTTTTATCATTCTGGTCAGGGTAGCACGGGATGATGTGGCGGTTTTTATCTCAAATTCAGCCAGGATCTGGCGATATACCTCCAAAATTGATCCAGTTGATGCTGTGATCCAGATTGGTCTGAAACGAGCTGGGTGCAGTTGCGCTACAATCCAACGCAATGCAGTTGATTTTCCCGCACCAATTTCACCGGTCACAAGCGCAATGGCTCCAAGTTTGACTGTATAATCAAATCGGTCGTTAATGGCTTTGATTTCAGGCGTTTGGATAATGTTTTTGATCTCAATATCTGAGCTGAATGGCTCTTTGCTGAAACCAAAGAAATTTCTATAAGATGAGCTCATTTACTTACCCCCTTGCTAAAAGTCAGCTTGCCGTTGGCAGGTGATTTTTCTGTTTCAGTCTCATCGCGCTCACGTTTGACCTTGAAGTTTGCATTGATATCCAGGGGCACCAGAAACCCATGACTTGTGCCTTTGTGAATTATCTCAACCCGATCCGGACGATCTTCATGGTAGAGTAGCTGCAGCTGCTCACCGATAAACTTTGTTGGTGCTTCGTAGATAAGGTTATTGATAGATACAGTACGATCTTTCGTAACCCTCCTTCTTACCTCTTTGCGAAAATGGTCTTCAATATCCACCGGAGCCGTTCTGGTCAGTTCTATATGACGACCAAATCTTTGAATCGGGGTTTCGCCGGTTGAAGAGTGAATTCTGTTGTGATATTTAACCGGTATCCATTCTGAGAATACCCGGTTAATATCATTTAAGGTCATGTTTTCCGGGCAAGTCGATAAAAATCGATCCCTGACAGAACGGAAGAACCGTTCAATTTTGCCTCTCCCTTGCGGCGTGTACGGAGGTGTGTGGATCAAGGCCATTCCCAAAGATGCGCAAATTCGTTCCAGATGTTTTGTCCGGAAAGCGGAGCCGTTATCGACATAAAGCCTTCTCGGCATCCCCCGAGTCAGAAGCGCTTTACGAAAAGCGTCCAGCCAGGAATCAAGGCGCTCGTTAAGATAAAATTCAGCTTGTGGCAGCAGGCGGGAATGATCATCAATGAAAGCGATCAGATAGCTCTTTCTCATTTTGCCATCGACATCGACCATCGGGCCATGCATGACATCCGATTGCCAAATATCATTCGGATACTCAGCTTCAAAGCGACGCCGGTCAATTTTTCCGGCAGATTCCCGCTTAACTCCCTCTTTCTGCAAAATTCGGTATACGGTCGAAGGGTAGAGGATGATCCCGGGTGTGACAAGATCACTCTTTTGCAACTCTTTAATAAGGTCTGCCGCTGGGAGTGATGGCTTTTCCCGCTTCATTTTGACAATCGCTAAAATAGTTTCATCGTCTACTTTTCGGCTTCTACCACTATCAGCACGCTTTGCAGGATAAAGGGATGAAAATTCTCCCCCACTTTTCTGGTAGCGTTTAACCCAGTTGCGAATTGTACTAACTGCAATCCTTGTCCGGTTGGAATATGGAATATTCCAGACTTGTTCACTTTTACTCTGGATAAGTTTTTCGGCATCACCATGCTCAAGGCGCAAGGTACCGACAAGATCACAAATAACCCCGAAACGAAACAGGGCGATCTCCTCTTTTTGCTTTTTGGTCATCAAATTCTCCTTTTTCAGTAGTATTGGGGCTTCAATTTTCACTCGAGCCCCCATTACACCACTGTTTTCAGGAGAGCAAAAGCACACTTCGGTAGGGTGGTATTTAGTTGGTTGCCGACCAGATCAGATGGCGCTGGAAACGGGAATTTGCCCCCAGCTTATCAGCAGATCAAAGACATCGGGAAAGAGCTCCCAGCCAAAGCCAATCATCAACTTGGCTTTGACGCGGAATCGCCGCCACCATAACCGTTGTCGAGGATCCGGCAAATCAGATTGCCAGTCTTGGTTAAGAAAACGATCGATTGTTTGACTGATAACTTGAATGGTAGAGCGAAAGCGACTCCAGTAGGCTTTTGGACGAAGTCGGTGAACAGCTCCGCAGCGTGGGCAACGGAGACGGCGAAGAAAAATTGCCTGGGGCAGGTGGTCGAAATAGGCAAGAACAAAGCCGTGCCACCAAAATCCGACATTGCAATTGGGGCAGGAAGATGGTTTCCGCCAAGGAAAATCTCGGCCAAGACGAGCTATTTCATTGACATCAACGTCAACAGATATTACCAAGAAGCCAACTCCTTATCGGGTGTATGTGCCCAATATGGAGGGAGCGGTAAACCGCTCTAACGGTTTACCGCTCCACCTTAACAATCTAATTTAATTATCACTAAGTTACTGTCAAAATATTGTGAGGCTATAATACCTCTTCTTGGTAATTTAAATCAAGACCTAACACTGCGGTCGCGCCCCTCACCCAAGTCGTTCGGCGGGGAAAAATTAAGATTGCCACAATAAATATCAAGCGAATTGCAATATTTTCAAATAATACCTTATTCCGCGAATATATGTAATAAACTCTTTCTGAGGATTGAACCATCACTCCCTAATCCTTTTTTATAAACCCACTCAACCATCAGAGCAAAGGCTACTTTTTTTCAGGGTGGCCCTTTTCGTTATCACAGTGGAAACGACCTTCTTTCGAAATTTCCCCACAAGTCGGTTGGAAACCAAACCTTATCCTCTATTAACATGCTAAAGGGAAGTGAGGTTTTTTATGGGCAAAACCAAATTTCGACTTGAGTTTTTCATGAAAACGTGTTTCAGTATATCTGTCAAAAGGAGAAAAGGGGATCCCCATTTTACTTACGTTTTGCCGCCAAACTGGGCTCTTTCTTAAACTTTACCCGCCGCAGTGACAGCCATATGCTGAAATAGAGATTTAAAGTTCGTTTTTTTGCTCACTTTTTTACTCCTATTGAGAATTAAGGAGGTCAGGATGGAAGAAAAGAAGACTGAAGATTTTTCGAAGTTTACCCTCGGACTGAGTAAACTTCGTCGACGGCGTTGGTCTCTTTTGGGGGTGATTCTGGTTTATGTGCCGTTCATCTGGCTTGCGCCTCGGTTAACCAATTCCGGTTGCCAAACTGGTAAAGTTTTTATTGTTTGGTTTCTATTTGTTCTTGTATCAAGCATTCTCGTGGCGACCGGTAAGTGCCCGCGTTGTGGTAACCTTTTTCATATTAAAGGACTTGCGCCTCTTTATCTGCGCAGCCAATGCCTGCATTGCGGTTTACACATAACCGCTGATAAAAAACATAAATAATCACCATTTCCATATTTACTTTGATGCTTCGATAGTCTATAAACATCCCCTCCAAAACAAGTGAAATCATTTCCAGGAGCCTGTGACTTAAGTTCAATTAGGGGCTCGTCCAAAAATAATCTGAATAATTAATATGAATGCAGATAATATTGTTGCCGGACTTAATCCGGTACAGCGCGAAGCGGTAGTTAATAGTCAGGGGCCGATGTTGATTCTGGCCGGTGCCGGAAGTGGTAAGACCCGGGTTATTGTCCATCGAATTGCCTACTTGATTGCGGTTGGGGGTGTTGCTCCCCAAGAGATCATGGCAGTTACTTTTACCAATAAGGCGGCTCAGGAGATGCGTGAGCGGGTTCGGGAGATGATTGGCCCGGTCGCGCAAAGCATGTGGATCTCGACGTTTCATTCGAGTTGCGCTCGGATTTTACGCAATCATGGCGATCTGCTCGGGTTCTCAGCTAAATTTTCAATTTATGCTGATAAGGAACAGATTGCTCTGCTTAAAGAGGTTTCTCGTAAACTCAATCTTTCGGCGACTATGTTTCCGGCTGAATCTCTGCGTTCGGCTATTGATGATGCCAAAAATCGCGGCGTTGACCCCGATGAGTATGCTTTGGAGGCGCGTCAGGCCCACAACCCCAAGTCACAGGCCGTGGCTCAAGCCTATAAACTCTATCAGGAGGGGATGAAAGAGAACGACGCCCTCGATTTTGGTGACCTTCTCTTTTTGACCGTGGAGCTGTTTAGCAAGCATCCCGAGTTGCTGGAGTCATACCGGGAGCGTTTTCATTATATTCTAGTTGATGAATATCAGGATACGAATGAGGTGCAGTATCGTCTTATCAACATGCTGGCCGAGCCTCGGCGTAATCTTTGTGTCGTTGGTGATGATGATCAATCGATCTATAGTTGGCGTGGGGCTCAGATAAAAAATATCCTCGATTTTGAATCCGATTATCCCGAATCCAAGGTGGTCAGGCTTGAGGAGAACTATCGCTCGACTGCAATCATCCTGGCGGCGGCTAACCATGTGATTGCCGGTAACCGGAAACGCAAGGGCAAGGATCTCTGGACGAAAAATTCTTCCGGAGATTTAGTCTCCCTCTTTCTCGGCAGTAACGAAGCTGATGAATGTAGTTACGTGGTCAAGCGAATCAGTAGCTCGGTGAGAGAGCCCGGCGATTTTGCCATCTTTTACCGGACTAATGCCCAATCTCGAGTTTTTGAAGAGGGTTTGAGCCGCCGAGGCATTCCCTATATCATTGTTGGCGGGACTAAATTTTACGACCGGGCCGAGATCCGAAATTTGCTCGCCTATCTCAAAGTCGTTAACAACGAGCGCGACGGTGTCAGTCTGCAGCGAATTCTTAATATACCGACTCGGGGTGTGGGTAAGACCTCGATTGAGCATCTTCAGGTTTATGCCGAAGAGCACGGCTTAAGTTTTTGGGAGACCATGGAAAGACTTGACAGCGAAGCCCTTATCCGCGGAAAAGCTCGTACTTCTTTGTTGGGTTTGCGTGATATGATCCGGCAGTGGCGGCGTGACCAGGGCGAATGCAAACCCAGTCAACTCTGCGCCCGGATTATTGCCGAAATTGGTTTTGCCGAATGGTTGCAGAAGAATAATGATCCGGTTCAGGCTCAGGCCCGGGGCGAAAACGTGGCCGAACTTTTGAATGCGATTGAACTTTGGGAAAATGAGCAGGAGAATCCGACGCTCGCCGCCTACCTCGAAAATGTCGCCCTGATTAACGATGATCGCCAGTCCGATCAAGAGCTTTCCCGGGTTACTTTGATGACGATTCATCGGGCCAAAGGGCTGGAATTTGACGAGGTTTTTCTTGTTGGTCTCGAAGAGGGGCTTTTTCCCGGTAAGCGGAGTTACGAAAAACCGGAACTGTTGGAAGAGGAACGGCGGCTCTGCTACGTCGGCATGACCAGGGCTCGGGAAAAACTGCATATGTCGGCCTGTCGCTTGCGCCGTATCTATGGGCAGACGATGGATAGTCGTCCTTCACGCTTTTTGCTGGAAATTCCTCTGGAACTCTTGCGCCGCGAAGATCGTAATCGGAGTTCTAATCTTAAAAGCGGGGCTGCAACTACAATCGGCAACCCTCGCAAAGAGTCGTTTTCCAGTCCGCAAGGAGGAAGGGGGGCGCAACCATTATTTCCGCAAACGACAGGAGCGGGAGCCCCTAAAAAAAAGAGCGGGTCGGCAAAAGCCACGGATCAAAACAGACCGTTCCCCCAGGGATGCCACGTTAAACATGCGGTTTTCGGCCCCGGGGTGGTGGCCGGGGTTAAAGGCTCGGGTGAAGAGACTAAACTCGATATTATATTTCGTGATCGTGGGCGTAAACTCTTGCTTCTCAAATTTGCTTCACTGACAAAAATTGGCTGACCCTTCATAAACTTTTTTGTTTGACTTTACTAGGTCAATTAAGCTAATATCCCCCGCTCTCGTGATTTCACCTGTTGGGAGAGGTGCGTCTCCCGATTTCGCTATATAGATTAGGAAACTTATTTAGTCGATGTTTGAATCGCTTTCCGATAAACTTGATGTAACTTTCAAGAAACTGCGTGGCCAGGCTCACTTGACGGAAGATAATGTCAAGGATGCTTTGCGCGAGGTGCGTCTGACTCTGCTTGAAGCGGATGTTAACTTTCTGGTCGTCAAGCAGTTTGTCAAAGCGGTGCGCGAGCGGGCAATGGGCAGTGAAGTTCTGGAGAGCTTGACGCCGGCCCAGCAGTTTATCAAGATTGTCAATGAAGAGATGGTCGCTCTGATGGGGGGGGATGCGGTTGGTCTTGATTTTAATGCCGCACCGCCGGTCGTGATCATGATGGTCGGTCTCCAGGGCTCCGGGAAAACAACCTCTTCCGGTAAGCTGGCGCTCTCTTTGAAAAAAAATAAACGCAAACCCCTGCTGGTTCCGGTTGATGTCTATCGGCCGGCGGCAATTGATCAGTTGCAGAGTCTCGGCCGTCAGATTGATGTGCCGGTCTATCCTTCCGAGGATACTCAGGATCCGGTCAAGATCAGTCGTTTAGCTTTGGAAATGGCAAAGCAGCAAGGCTATGATACGGTGATTATCGACACCGCCGGGCGTTTGCAGATCGATGAAAAATTGATGGCGGAGTTGGAAAAGATTAAAGCTGCCGTTAAGGCGCATGAGATCTTGCTGGTTGCCGATGCGATGACCGGGCAGGAAGCTGTCAATATTGCCAAGACCTTTAATGATACCCTCGATATCACCGGCGTGGTTCTGACCAAACTTGATGGTGATGCGCGCGGCGGGGCGGCCCTGTCGATTAAAGCGGTAACCGGTAAACCGATCAAGTTTGTTGGTGAAGGGGAAAAACTCAGCGCCCTTGACATCTTTTATCCTGATCGCATGGCTTCGCGGATCCTCGGAATGGGGGATATGCTGACTCTGATCGAGAAAGCTCAGGAAGGTGTCGATCAGAAGAAGGCCGAAGAGCTGGCCCGCAAACTGCGTAAAAATGAGTTTTCTCTCGATGATTTCCGTTCTCAACTCCAGCATATCAAGAAGTTGGGCTCGATCGGCGGGATTATGAAGATGATTCCCGGTATGGGGAAACTTAAAGATAAACTTGGCGATGAAGCGATTGATGACAAAGAGCTGGTCAAGATCGAGGCGATTATCAACTCGATGACCGATAAGGAGCGGCGTGATCACCGATTGATTAACGGCAGCCGCCGCAAACGGATCGCCAAAGGTAGCGGGAGTACGGTTCAGGATGTCAACCGCTTGCTCAAGAATTTTCTTGATATGAAGAAAATGATGAAAAAGTTTAACAAGATGGGCCCCAAAGGTATGAAGCGCATGATGGGCCAACTTGGCGGTTAAATTAATTTTTTAAATTTAGATGGAGCCTTAGGGCTACCGATATTAAAAAAGGAGAAAGAAGTAATGGCAGTAAAACTTAGATTGACGCGGAGAGGTGCAAAAAAGAAGCCTTTCTATCGTATTGTTGCGGCTGATACGGAATCACCCAGAGATGGCCGTTTTCTTGAAATTGTTGGAACCTATGATACCAATCTCGATCCGGCGGTTGCTGTTTTACACGATGACAAGTTGAATTACTGGCTCGAACAGGGGGCCACTCCGACGCCGACCGTGGCAAATATTATTAAAAAAGCTCGGAAAGCGGCTCCGGAAGCATCAGCTTAAATTCTATCATTTGCCTGTTTAAGGTGACTGGAGAGAAGCAATGTACAAAGATTTGATTGAGTACCTGGCGAAGTCGCTGGTCGATAATCCCGATGAGGTAGAGGTTCGGGAACGTGAAGAGGAAAATTCAGTTCAGCTGGAACTCTGTGTCAATCAGAAGGATCTCGGTAAAGTGATCGGACGCCAAGGCAAAACGGCCCGGGCTATGCGTACTATTTTAGGTGCGGCAGCTGCTAAGGAAGGGCGCCGTGCCAGTCTCGAAATTGTCGAATAGATGGTGTTTGCTTGTGGTTCTGCCATGTAGGGTTTAATCTATGGAAAATCCCTGGGTGGTCTTAGGCGAGGTTGTTAAAGCACAAGGTTTGCGCGGAGAGGTCAAGGTTCGTTCCGAGATCGTTGATCCGGATAATTTCCTTTTGCCGGATATCTCTTTGCGTTGTACTGACGGTAGCTGCAAGCCTTTGACGGTACAGAGATACAGATCGCAGAAAGGTGGTTTTGTCCTCTCTTTTTCTGGCTGTGAGTCGATTGATCAGGCCCAAGCTTTGGTTGGCTGTGAGCTGGTCTGTCGGGGTAGCCAGTTACCATCATTATCAGACGATGAGTATTACCATTTTCAATTGCTGGGCTTGTCGGTATTTGATTGCCAAGGTGAAGAACTTGGTAAATTGTCTGAAATCATGCAGACCGCAGCCCATGAAATCTATGTTGTGAAGCCGAAAAGCGGACGCTCGGGAGACGGTGAGTTGTTGTTGCCGGTGGTTGCGGCTTATATCATCGATATCGATCTTGAAGCTGGAAAAATCGTGGTTGACCCGGCCGGAAATCGTGGTTTGACGGAGTTGTCACCTTAAATGATTATTGATGTGGTGACCATCTTTCCCCGGATGTTCGATTCTCCTTTTGCCGAGAGCATTATTCATCGGGCTCTGGAGAAAGGCCGGTTTACACTTAGGGTTCACAATCTTCGAGATTATTGTCGTGACCGTCATCGGGTAGTAGATGATTATCCTTATGGTGGTGGTGCGGGCATGGTGATGCGGCCGGAACCGGCTTTTAGAGCTCTTCAGGATCTACGCGATCCGCAATTTTCCGGAGAAGTGCTCTTGCCTTCACCTTCAGGAGAGCCTTTTACCCAGGATCTGGCGCAGCATTTAGGATCCTTGCAGCAGTTGGTAATCTTTTGCCCCCATTATGAGGGGCTTGATGAACGGGTCAGCAGTTTGGTTGACCGGGAGATAAGTCTGGGCGACTACGTCCTGACCGGTGGTGAATTGCCGGCCATGGTGATGATCGATGCGATTGTCAGGCTTTTGCCCGGAGTTCTGGGGTCGGCGGCCTCTCTTGATGAGGAGAGTTTTTCTCCCTTGTTGGAGTATCCTCACTATACCCGCCCGGCTGAGTTCGCCGGTTTGCAGGTGCCCGAAATTTTGCTTTCAGGTCACCATGCCCGGATTAAGGAGTGGCGTCGACTGCAAGCTTTACGGCGAACCTTTGAACGTCGCCCCGATCTTCTTGTTCAGGCTGAATTGAGCGCCGAAGAGAAGAAGCTTTTGGCTAAATGGCAACAACAAGATTATAACCTCGATGGAGAGGTTTGACCTCTTAAATAGTTACAATTAACGTTTTAATGTAAGTAGTAGAGAGAGAAAAGATGAACACAATTGCACAGATTGAACAAGGTAGTATGCGTATGGATATCCCCTCCTTCAAGGCGGGTGATACCTTGAAAGTTCATGTCAAAATTCGTGAAGGTGAAAAACAACGGATCCAGATTTTTCAGGGTTTTGTTCTGAGTCGGCAGGGTGAGAGCAATCGCGAGACTTTTACCGTGCGTAAGGTTTCCGGTGGTATCGGAGTCGAGAGAACCTTTCCCGTACATTCACCAATGGTTGATAAAATTGAATTGGTTAACCGCGGCCGGGTGCGCCGGGCCAAACTTTACTATATGCGTAAATTGCGTGGTAAAGCAGCACGGATCAGAACTATCAATTAATAGCGTTAGTTTTTTTGGTATGTCTGACTCGCCGAAAGAAGCCCTTGTCGGTCTCATGACTCGTCTTGGGCGTCCAGTTGTGGTTGGGGTGGATGAGGTTGGCCGTGGCTGTTTGGCCGGGCCGGTGGTTGCGGCGGCGGTTTTGCTCCGCCCCGGTTTTTCTTTGCCGGGAGTTGATGATTCCAAAACTTTGAGTCCCAGGCAACGCGAATTGATCTTTGATCAATTTGCAGAAGCTGGTGTTTCCGTTGGTCTCGGTGTGGTTTCCGCTCAAGAAGTGGATCGTATTAATATCCTGCAGGCATCCTTGAAGGCGATGGTTAAGGCTCTGACGGCATTGCGTCAGGTTTTCGATCTGGTCGTGGTTGACGGGCGTCAACGCTTGCCTTTGCACCTTCCTCAATACCCTTTGATCCGGGGTGATTCCCTTTGTTTGCCGGTGGCTGTTGCCTCCATTATCGCAAAAGTCGTTCGTGACCGGCAGATGCTTTATTATGACAGCCGATTTCCCGAATATGGTTTTGCCCGTCATAAAGGTTATGGTACAGTGTTACATCGCCGTGCTCTGACCCGACATGGCCCCTGTGTCTTGCATCGTCGAACTTTTCGTTATAAAACTGTTGCTGTAGAGTGTTCATGATTGAAGATCCGCGGCATAGTCTTGGGCGTTGGGGTGAAGACCTAGCGGCTCGTTATCTTGATGAGCATGGTCTGACGATTGTCAAGCGGGGTTTTCGTTGTCGTTTCGGCGAAATTGATATCATTGCCCAAAATCCGGAAGTCCTGGTTTTTTGTGAGGTTAAAACCCGCCGTCGAGAATCCTTTGCCACGCCCCAAGAGTCGGTTGGCTGGTCTAAACAGAGACGTTTGATTAAGACCGCCGGTTGGTATCTCAACCAGCGATCCTGGGATGGCGAACTTCGTTTTGATGTGATTGCGATTTTGGCCGCAGAAGGCCTGGAACCGCAGATTGAGTGGATTCAGGACGCCTTTGCCTGGGATTAATATTTTAGGAGTGAGGAAATGTATGGTTAATAATAATGCTGAGTATAATACGACCGAAGACGCAACTGAAGTTGAGCGTCTTAATGATCCGGCCTGGATGCAAAAAACCTTAGGTGAACTCGATGACAACCTGGAATCGGTCTCAGATGAGTTGAAAAAATCATATGTCCAGATGGCGGCCGGCGTGGCTCAGATTGAAAAAGAGGTGAAAGATGCCTTTGAATCCGGCGATGAGATGGCCTATCAAGCCGCTAAAATCAAGAAAAATATGATTTTAGAGCGGTTAAGAGAACTAGAGGCCCTACAACTTTGAAGGAGATGGCTGAGTTTCTTTTTATGGCGTCGATGTTGCGGCGCACTCCGCGCAGCGGTTTGCAGTTTCTCGGCAGCGGTCAGGAATCGGTAGCCGAGCACGTTTTTCAAACTATGATTGCCGGCTATGCTCTGGTGAAAATGGAGCTTGAGAATGGGGTGGAGATTGATGAAAAGCGGGTTTTGCAACTCTGCTTGTTGCATGACCTGCTTGAGTCTCGTACCGGAGACCTCAATTATGTTAATAAAAAATATCTTGAGGTCGATGAGGCCAAAGCCCTTGAAGATATGTGTCGTCCCCTCTTTTTTGGGGATGAGATGTCGGCGTTGGTCAAAGAGTTTGAGCAAAAAGAGAGTCGTGAAGCCCGGCTTGCGGCCGATGCCGATCAATTGGCCCTGGTTGTTCTGGTCAAGGAACAACATGATCTCGGTAACCCTTATGCCCGAAAATGGTTGACCGTGGCCCGGCAGCGCCTTTTGACGGAATCCGGTCGGGCTTTAGCCAAGGGTTTATATGAAAGCGACTGGGCTTCCTGGTGGTTTAGTAAAGATAGTAACGAGTGGTGGGTTAACGGGAAAACAAAAAAAGGAGAGCTGTAGATGAAGAGATTATGGTTGATTATTCTGGCGGTTTTTTTTCTGGCCTCCGTGGTGCAAGCGGAAACCATTAAGCTTCCGGTGGCTTCTCCTTTTACAGGGCCCTTGGCCTCTTTTGGTGAAGGGGTCAAGAATGGGGCCCTGCTCAAAGCTGATGAGATTAATGCCGGTGGCGGCATTAAGGGTCAGAAAATTGAGATAGTTCTTGGTGACGAGCTTTGTGATCCCAAAGAGGCGGCTGCGGTTGCCACCCGTTTTGCCAATGATCCTGAAGTCGCAATTGTGGTGGGTCACCTTTGTAGCTCGGCGACGTTGGCGGCCCTGCCGATTTATCGGGAAGCCGGACTCCCGGCGATTACGCCGGCTTCGACCAATCCCGAGATCGGTAAATCGAGCCCCTACTATTTTCGTAATGTCTACAAAGACGATTTTCAAGGCGATTTTCTCGCCCGTTACGCCAAAAAGGTGCATGGCTTTAAGAAAATTGCCATTTTTTATGAAGTAAATGACTACGCCATGGGCCTTAAGGATGCTTTCGTCAAGCAGGCGAAAAAACAGGGTTTAAGGGTGATCGGGGTTGAGTCTTATATGGCGGAAACCGCTGATTTTAAGGCTCAGTTGACAAAATTTAAGATGATGCGGCCCGATGCCATCTTTATTCCGGGTTACGCCCCCCAAGCCACTTTGTTGATCTCTCAGGCTCGCAGCCTGGGGATGAAATGTGCCTTTTTTGGGGCTGACGGTCTTGATGATGCGATAATGTTGCAAAACCCCGACGCTGACGGTCTCTTTGTTACCACCCCTTTTCTGGTTGATCGGGGCGGGGCGATGGTTAAAGAGTTTGTCGAGCGCTACCGGAAGAAGTTCGGGATTGAGCCGAATTGGTTTGCAGCCAACACCTATGATGCCGTCGGCCTCGCGGCTATCGCAATTACTAATGCCGGACTTGATCGTGAGAAAGTGCGGGCTTACCTGGCTGCAATATCTTCTGAGGAGAAAGCCTATCAGGGGATTACCGGGGCTACTTACTTTGATGAAAACGGCGACTGTCTCAAAGCCGCCTTCGTCAAGGTAGTCAAAGATGGCAAATGGGTCAGCGCCGAAGAACAATTGCAATAGTTTTTTATGCTTACCGCTATTTTTGAACAATCGTCTCTTTTTCTGCAGCAGCTGGTTAATGGAATAACCTTAGGCAGTATCTACGCCCTGATTGCGGTTGGCTACACCATGGTTTACGGGGTTATTCAGCTGATAAATTTTGCCCACGGTGAAATTTATATGCTGGGGGCCTTTATCAGCTTCTCGCTGCTTACCGGATTGTTCGGGGTTGGCCTGCCTTTCTGGCTGGCTGTGCTCGTGGCCGTTTTGGCCTGTGCTTTGGCCGGGGTTCTGCTTGATATTGTAGCTTATCGGCCTTTGCGCCGGGCGCCGCGGCTGGCCGCTCTGATTACGGCGATCGGCATGTCTATCTTTCTCCAGAATCTGGCCCTGCTGATCTGGGGGGCTCAGATTAAATCATTTCCGAGAAATCTAATTCCCGCTTTTTTTAATCAACCGGCTCTCCAGTTTGGTGATGTTTTGGTTAGTTGGCTGCAGGTTATCATTCTCCTGACCGCAATTTTTCTGATGTTGGCTTTACAGCTGATTGTCCATTATACCCGGATCGGCCGCGCCATGCGGGCGATTGCTCAGGACAAGACCGCAGCTTCCCTGATGGGAGTCAATGTTGATCGCGTCGTCTCTTATACGTTTGCTTTAGGCTCCGCACTCGGTGGGGTGGCGGGAATTCTGGTTGCGCTTTATTATAATGCGGTCTATCCGACGATGGGCTATTTCGCCGGGATTAAAGCCTTCGCGGCAGCTGTTTTAGGCGGCATCGGCAGTATTCCCGGAGCTATTTTAGGTGGTGGGATTTTGGGTTTAGCCGAAGTTTTCGGCGGTGGTTACATCTCCTCTTCGTATAGTGACGGTATCGCTTATGCGGTGATGATCCTCGTGATTCTGGTTAAACCGAACGGTCTTTTTGGCCGCCAGCTCCGTGACAAGGCATGAGGGAGGCGGACTATAAAATATGCATTTAGACGATCGCCTTTTTAGTGAGAAAAAATTTTACCTGCCCCTGCTGGCGGTGGTCTTGATTTTACCTTGGCTGCCGATGGGGATTGCCGGACCTTATATCTTAAGGGTTGCGACCCTGACGCTGGTCTATATGGTTCTCGCCCTAGGTCTCAATGTGGTGCCCGGGTTTACCGGTTTACTCGATCTTGGTTATGTCGGATTTTTTGGTTTGGGGGCCTATACGGCCGGTCTTTTGACGGTTCAGTATCAATGGAGTATCTGGCTGGTGCTGCCGCTGGCGGCACTTAACGGCGCTTTATGGGGGGTGTTGCGCGGGGCTCCGACGTTGCGACTCTCCGATGACTATTTTGCGATTGTCACGTTCGGTTTTTCCGAGCTGATTATCCTGGTTATTCGTAATGAACTCTGGTTGACCAAGGGCCCGATGGGGGTTCCGGGGATTGCTCGACCTGATTTTTTCGGCCGGGTTCTTGATCAGCCTTGGCAGACCTTTTATCTGATTCTTTTTTTGCTGCTCCTGGTTTTGTGGGTGGTGGTTAGAATTCGTAACTCACGACTGGGTCGGGCCTGGTTTGCGGTGCGAGAAGATGAGATCGCGGCCGAATGTGTCGGCGTCAATGTTGCCAACTACAAAATTATCTCCTTTGCTTTGAGTGCCGCGATTGGGGCTCTGGCCGGGGCTTTTTATGCCCGCTGGTTTCGTTTTATTCATCCGGATATGTTTAAATTCTGGGAATCCATCCTGATTCTCTGCCTCATCGTTTTTGGGGGTATGGGGAGTATCACCGGGGCTCTGCTGGGAGCTTTGATCCTGATCCCATTAACTGAAATTTTGCGAATTGTTCTACCAACCGAGCTCAGCAACGCCCGATATCTGCTTTTTGGTCTGCTTATCGTCTGTATGATGCGCTGGCGACCGGCAGGGCTGCTACCGGTTCAGAAAGAGTAGGGGGAGGGATGGCCAAGCGTAAAACAGGTGAACTTCTTCTTCAGGCCCACAAGCTGGTTAAGAAATTTGGCGGGCTGACGGCGGTCAAAGAGGTTTCGCTTGAGGTTCGGGCCGGCGAGATTGTCGGCTTGATTGGTCCCAACGGGGCCGGGAAAACCACCTTTTTTAACTGTCTTAACGCCATTACCGTACCGACCGCAGGTGAGATCACGTTTGCCGGTCATAGCCTGGTCAGCCAAATTAGTGGTGCAACCAGCCGTCTGATTTTTCGCTCTGCTCTTCTTTTTGCTCTGCTTTCCCTCTTCTGGTTGCCCTTGGTTTTAGGGGTAGTCTGGCCGGAGACCTTCTTTCGTTTAGAAGCAGTACTTTCACTTTCATCTCTGGCTCTCTTTCGTATCTATCTGCTCCGACCTTTAACTCATTTCCGGCCCTGGAGTCGGCTCTTATTGATTATCTTCGTTCTGGTTGACGGCATTTGTGCGGTCTCCTGGCTCTGGCGTAGCGCCGAGTTTGCGGAAGTCAGTTTTTTTGGTTTTTTTCCCTTCTATCCGATGCTGGTGCCGGGGGCTCTTTTACTTTTAATTGCGGCCCCGGTTCTGTTGCTCCTGTTTAACCTGCCACAGGTTAAAGAAGCTTTTGGTCAGCATTTAAGAGCTGATGCGATCACCGTTTTCGGGATGGGGCGGACTTTTCAGAATATCCGCCTTTTTTCCTCATTGTCTGTGCTTGATAACGTTAAGCTGGGTCGACATTGCCGTACTCGGAGCAATTTCTTCGGAATTGTTTTGGGCTTACCGCAGGCGCGTAAGGAAGAGCTCGATTCAGCTGAGAAAGCCACAGAATGTTTAAACTTTGTCGGACTTGGTCAACAAC
>JAYEGS010000105.1:0-4010 GCA_034659215.1 Pseudomonadota bacterium
CTAAGGGGTTACAGGATTCTTTCCTGTAACCCCTTTTTTATTTTGACCGATGCCCCCCCATCCTACCCCCACTTTACAGTTACGGGGGCACCTTTTCACCCCGTATTCAGATAAAAACAATCCGGCAGCGACCACCAACCCAGGAGCTCTGTCTATTAACCCGTTATTCATTTTAATAGTTTTTCGTTGACAATAAAGCTATTTTTTACTATATTTTAACCATGAACGCCATCGAATGGAAAATAAAAGCCATCAAGCAACTCAGAAAAATCAACCCTGTTTCTCAGAAAAGAATCAAAAACAGAGTTCAGGAATTACAAGACTTTCCAGATTGCACCGGCGTAAAAGCATTAACCAACCATCAATACGATTACCGCTTGCGAGTCGGCAATTATCGGGTATTTTTCGAGTATGCCGATAAAGTCAAAATCGTCACCATCGAGGAGGTGAAAAAACGCGATGAACGCACTTATTGAACACCAGATCATTACCGACACTAATGGCAATCCTGAATATGCCATTATTCCGTATAATGTGTTCTCGGAACTATCCAGGCAATACAGCGAAGATGAAAACCTGACGGTTCCCCACGAAGTTGTCTCAGCCAGCGTTGACGGCGACAGCATGATAAAGGCCTGGCGTGAATATCTTGGGCTCACCCAGCGCGAACTGGCTGAGCGTATAGGTATCAGCCAACCAACCCTGGCAAAACTGGAAAAAACTGACGCCAACCCGCGCAAAAGCACCCTGAAAAAAATTGCCAACGCCCTGAAGATCAAACCGGCACAACTGGATGTGTAAACAGATTCATTGACTTTCAGCAAAACCGGTAAAAAAAACGAACTGGAGTAAAATTAATGAAGATTATAGGTATATCGGCGAGTCCGAGAAAGAACCAGTCCACTTGTTTTGCGTTGGAACAGTGCCTTGAGGAGGTCAAACTTGCTACTGGTGCCTCGGGAAAAAAGATTGAGGTTGAAATAATCGATCTTGCAGGCTTGAAAATTCATGGGTGCATCTCGTGCGATGCATGTAAAAAAGGTCTGCTATGCAGTCAGAATGATGATTTTCTACAACTGATTCCCAAACTTGCAGATCCCGAAGTTGTGGGAATTATAGTGGCAAGCCCGGTTTATATGGGCTGCATGTCAAGTCAAGCCAAGGCATTTATCGACCGCTCTGTTCTTTTCAGACGTAATGGGTTTATGTTCAGAAACAGACTCGGTGGAGCGATAGCTGTGGGCGGCTCACGCAACGGCGGCCAGGAATTAACCATTCAGGCCATTCATGCAGGTATGATGATCCACGATATGATCATTGTCGGAGATGGCGACCATTTTGGTGGGGCCGCCTGGGGCAAGCATCCCGATGGTTATAAAGCCGACTCAACCGGCATCACTACCGCCGGAAATCTCGGCAAACGCATAGCCGAGGTGGCAAAGATGATGCAGCTTTAACTTGTCCCGGCAAACAGCAGGAACAGATTAAAATAGCAACCCACCTACACAATACGAGCAACAGGTAATTTTAACATTACCCCGGAACTTTATATTCAATCGGAAAAAAAATGACTGCGCTATTACAAAACATAGATCACATCAATATAGTCGTTAAAAACCTAGCCGAGGTGAAGCGATTTTTTGTTGCACTTGGCTTCCAGGTTCAAGACCAGTCGCGACTGCATGGAGAATGGATTTCAAAAACAGTTGGCCTGAATGATGTAGACGCAGAGTATGTGAAGCTGACTTTGCCGGGTGATAGCACATCTCTTGAACTGATCCAGTTTAAAAACCCGCCTGCAAATGAGGTTTCAAACCCCGGAAAAGCAAACACACATGGGTTTCGCCATATGGCTTTCCAGGTAACCGACATAGAGGCAGCAGTGGATCATTTAAAAGCGCAGGGAATTGAACCCTTAAGCCCAATCCAAGAATATTCGCCGGCCAATAAAAAACTTATCTACTTTAAAGGCCCGGAAGACATCTTACTTGAACTGGCACAATACGGCACTGCCAACGTCCGCCCCAACTGATCAATAGAATTGGCCCCGGTATCGCTGCAAGTCAAAGAATCAACCGCGAAAAACCGTGGTCAGACCCCGGTTACGGACCCCGGTTACGAGAAAAAAACAGCAGGGAACTTTTTACGACGCTATCAAGCAATGCTTCGATCGCTCAAGCAGGGTGTGCAAGGGCAGAACCGGGTCAAGAGACAGTAAGAGATCCCCCTTTAAGCCCAGCAGTTCATGACCATTGCCGGTTGCAATCTGCCAGACTTCGGCAGAAGAGATACCGGACTCGGCAAAGATCTCCATCTCGCGTAAAAAAGAGCTGCCGTGCGGGACGTTGTAGGAGCCGGAATCGGTTCCGATCGTCAATTTCACCCCATTTTCATGGGCGTATTGGATCATCTCCATATGCCTTTTGTAGTTGCGTTCAATGATTGCCAATTGAACATCAGAGAAACGATCGTCGGGATCGAGGCTCTGATTGGCCATAGCGGCCACCGTCGGAGCCCAATAGATCCCTTTTTCAGCCATCATTTCAAGCGTCTCCGGGGAAATGAAATAGCCATGTTCAAGACTGTGAACTCCGGCTTTGACGGCCTCGCGGCAAGCTTTGTCGGAATTGACATGAACCATCACTTTCTTACCGACATCCGCCGCCATCAAGACGATCTCCTGAAGTTCGGTTAAACTCCACTGTTGCCGACCGACCTCGCCATAAACATCAAATGAGACCATACCGGTAAGAATCAGCTTAACAAAAGAGGATGGAGTTCCAGAGATCTTTTCGGCTAGAGTAAGGTCACGATTATCGCCCAGGAAAGCACCGTAGGAGCCCTTTTTAAAAATTGCCGGCCCCGTCCTGACAACTGTCAGGGCTGACGGCAAATCAACCCCGTCAAGAGAGGCGTCCCGGTCACCGGCATCACGCACCACGGCGACTCCGGCCGCCAGATGCCGACAGGCGTTGTCATGCGGAGCGCCGCCCAGACTCAAATGAACATGAGTATCAACCGGCAAAGGGAAAAGTAAAGATTGAGCAGACGTTTTTTGCGGCATTAGAACTCTCCGAAAAGACTGAAAATTAGTATAGTGCTATTTTACACTTGAGCCAAATAAATAACTGTGTTATGGTTGAATCTAATATGAAAGCAGGGAAAAACCTTTAACTATTTTACTTTTAAGGATTAACAAAATGAGTTACGAATTTCTGAAAATCAGCGTTAACAATGGGGTTGGTATTATCAGCCTGAACCGGCCCCCGGCCAACTCCTTAAATGAAGCTCTGGTGGCGGAACTTGACCAGGCTTTCGATGAAGTAGGCGCTAACGACGAGGCCAAAGTCCTGGTTATCACCAGTGAGATCCCCGGTTTTTTTGTCGCCGGAGCCGACATCAAGATGTTTAACGAGATGACCGCTTATGATGCCTGGGAGATCTCCGGTGAACTCCAGCGTGTTAACCAGAAGCTGGAAGATATGCCGAAGCTTACAATCGCCGCACTCGGCGGTTATGCTTTAGGCGGCGGACTGGAACTGGCGCTGGCCTGTGATTTCCGCTTCATGGCTGAAAGTGTAACAATTAAAGATAAAGTAAAAATCCCGGCTCTCGGTCTGCCGGAAACCACTCTGGGAATTTTGCCGGGAGCCGGCGGCACCCAGCGCCTGGCCCGTCTGCTCGGAGCCAAACAGGCCCTTTACTATATCGCCACAGCAAAAAACATCAACCCGCAGGAAGCCCTGGAACTAGGCATTGTTCAAGAGCTGATGCCGGGTAATGAGCTCAACGAAAAAACCATCGCTTTTGCTGAAAAGATGGCAACCAAGGCAACAATCGGCATCGCTCAGGCTAAAAAAGCGATCTATCAAGGCTACAATCAGGATACCGCAACCGCCATGCAGATCGAACAGGATGCTTTCATGAAAGCCTTTGCCAGCGAAGATGCCAGCGAAGGCTTAAAGGCCTTTGTTGAAAAAAGACCGGCAGTATTCCAAGGTAAGTAATAA
>JAYEGS010000106.1:0-4005 GCA_034659215.1 Pseudomonadota bacterium
TGCAAAGCCTGGCAATTCAGGTGCGTTATCTGCGTAAAAGATTGGAGTACCACTTGTTGGGAAACCATCCTTTTGCTAACGGTAAGGCTCTGGTTTTTGCCGGGCTTTTTTTGTTGGGGCTGAGGCTTGTCACCGGCCACCCTAAAGGAGCCACCCATGTCCGCCCTAATGGCGCTGATCTTGAATCATTGGTAACTGTTCAGCGTATTGTCTACGACTGCAATATATTGGTAGATTCTAGCAAAAATTGGGGACATGACCTGATTTTCCGTTAGGAAATCGGGATCGTGTACCCGGTTTTTGCGGGTTGGCTGAATAGTTACAATGAGAAAAAGAAAAAGCCCTCTGCCGGAAGGGCAGAGGGCTTTTTGAGTAGCAATTTTACGTTTTGCTAGCTGGGAACAAAAGCAATCGAGTCTGACCCCTTTGCCCTTTGACCCCTTTGCCCTTGAAATCGAAAAACCGGGGACATAATCCCTGTAAATCTTTATTCCTGGTGAGGAGGGCGGTCTGAGTATGGAATTGATTCATCTTGGCGGTGAGAAAACGGTAACCGGGTCTTGTCATCTGTTGCGGGTTAACGGGAAAGTTTTTGACAAAATGCATACAATAGGTTATTTTTAGGGTATGAAAGACTTTGAGTGGAATGAAGAAAAAAATAAATGGTTAAAGAAATATAGGAATATTTCTTTTGAAGAAATTACTTTCTACATTGAAAAGGGTGGGCTGCTCGATAGTTATGAGCATCCGAATAAAGTGAAATATCCAAGACAATCGATTTTTGTCGTTAGAACAGATCTGTATGTATATATAGTTCCTTATGTAGAAGAAGATAATTATTATTTTCTCAAGACAATCATTCCTAATAGAGGTGCAAAAAAGAAACATAGCGAGGGCAACTATGACTAGAAAAGATTATAAGTTAGATTTGGAAGAGCAGGATATTCTTGATACTTTCAATCGTGGTGAATGGATATCAAAGGGTGAAAATCTGGATAAATATAAGGATGCTGCAAAGCAAACTTTCACAAAAAGTCACAGGATTAATTTTCGGGTGAGTGAAAAAGATTTCAGAAGTATTCAAATTGAAGCTAGAAAAGAGGGTATCGCGTATCAAACTTTAGTGTCGAGTGTTATTCATAAATATTTATCTGGTCAAATGCGTGAGTACAGTTAAGCTTAGCGCAACATAACGCCAGCTTTTGTTGAAGCGATTAAGAATGGGACGAAACAAAACGCAGAAAAAATTTAGCTAAACACGGTCTTGACTTTAGCAATGCAGACAGCGTGCTGGAAAACCCGTTCAAACTTGACGTGGAAATCATACGCAATAATGAGCTACGTATTCAGTCATTTGCTTATGTCTTCGACCAGCTGGCAGTGCTGACAGTAGTACATACAATCCAAGAAGAACGTATTATCAGTTTCCGTCGTGCCAGTCGTAACGAAAGAGAGGTGTACCATGAGTGGCTTGCCAATGAATTTGAATAAGCAAAAAAAAGATGCCTTAAGTGCAACTGCTGTTCCTCCTAAGGGTGGTGACTTTGTTTGGAACGGCAAAGATGAGGATGACCGTCCGCTAACCAGGCAGGAAATGTATGAAGGCATCAAAAAAACTGGTGGCCGTCCTAAATTAGCTAAGCCCAAAAAATCTACCACCATTCGTCTGGACGCAGATGTGTTGGATTTTTTCAAAAATCAGGGTAAAGGCTGGCAAACAAAAATCAATGACGTTCTTCATCGTTATGTAGATTCACACCATACAACATGCAAGGGAATCCGGCATTTCCAACAATCGGGTAAACTTGACCGTGAATAGCCACCCGTTGTTTCTTTGGGCTTCACGGCACGGCAAGTTACCCTAATCGTTAGCTACGCTACCACTTGAAGAAGGGAAGGGGGCGTTTAGAGTTTTTTTAGCCACTGACACACACGGACAAAGGCGGACGATGGATTTCTATGAAGCCCATTTCATAGATAATTTTCGCTGTTGGTTAGCACAATCACGTAAGTATAGATTGATAAGATTTTGGTAGGGTAAGCCGGTTTCCAGGGAAAGTTCTTTAAGGTGGACGAACCGAAGAACCGGGGACATAATACCTATTTATCCTTGTTTTCACCCCTAAAGGGGATAGATCTTTTTAATAGTGCAAAGAAAGAACATCTTACATAGTTTGAACAGATGTAAAGTAAAAGCGGGTAATTTTAAACGTCTCTTCGCCCTTATGTACAGGGGGCAGATTACCGCTAACGCTCAAATCTGTCCCCGCACCGAGGCTGAGGATGGGAAAGCGAAGGGTGGTCTGAGTATGGAATTGATTCATCTGGGTGGGGAGAAAACGGTAACCGGGTCTTGTCATCTGTTGCAGGCTAACGGGGTTAATATTCTGGTTGACTGTGGTCTGGCGCAGGGTGGTGATCGGGTAGTGCCGATGGCTGAATGGTTGGTGCCGCCGGAAAAGATTGATTTTCTGTTTTTGACGCATGCTCATATTGATCATATCGGGCGTTTGCCGGAAATTATACGTGGTGGTTTCAGGGGTGAGATAATCACGACTGAGGCGACCGCGTTTTTATTGGGGCCGATGTTGAAAGACGCTTTAAGCTTTAGTGATTTTGGGCGGGATGAGCGCGAGCGGATTTTAGAGGAGATCGAGCGGTTAACCTGGGGTTTTGAGTACGGAAAAGAGTTTGAGTTAAAGGGTGGAGTTCGGTTTAAGTTGGGGCGGGCCGGACATATTCTGGGGTCGGCTTGGGTGCGGTTTTCGGGGAGTTGTGAGACGGTTGTTTTTTCCGGTGATCTTGGTTGTCGTAATACCCCGCTTTTACCGGATCCTGATATTCCGGAGCCTTGTGATTTGTTGGTTATGGAGTCGACTTATGGTGATCGGAGACATGGAGATCGCAAGTTTCGGATTGAGCGTTTAGGAGCGGTTTTAAGTCAGGCTCTGGCTGATGGCGGCAAGGTTTTTATTCCGGCTTTTTCGTTGGGCAGGAGTCAGGAGCTGCTTTATGAGATGGATCGGCTTTTTTCTGATCCTGCATGGCAGGAGCGGTTTCCGGAGTTGGTTAGGGGAAAGGTGCCGGTTTTTCTCGATTCGCCCTTGGGTTTGAAGATCACTGATATCTACTCTAAGTTGGGGAGATATTGGGATCAGGAGAGTCGTGGGCTTTTGGCGGTCGGTGATCATCCACTTGATTTTGATAATTTATATGGGGTTGACAGTTATCAGCGGCATCATCGTCTGCTCGATTATGAGGGGCCGGGTGTGATTGTTGCCGGTAGCGGGATGTGTAGTGGCGGTCGGATTATTGATCACCTGAAAGAGGGGATTGGTGAGAGTTGTAACGATATTCTGTTTGTCGGTTATCAAGCCGTGGGAACACCGGGCCGGGATATCCTGAAATATCACCGGCGGCCGGGGGCTTATGTTTATCTTGATGATAAAAAATATGAGATTCGGGCAAGGATTCATCAATTGACCGGCTACTCAGCCCATGCCGATTGTGATGATCTAGTGGCTTGGGTTTCGGCCATGGCCAAAAAACCGGGAAAGATTAAACTTGTGCATGGTGACCCTGAGGCGCAAGTGGGTTTGGCCGAGAAATTAGTGGGGTGCGGAAAACACGTTTAATTGCGAAAAACCGGACATGATAGATATTTTAGGTTTTTTTGCCATACCACAAGGGCACTTCCTTTGGTCGCAGCTCACACGGACAAAGGCGACCGGGTTAATTTTCAACAAACATACAAATCTTTAGCAGATTCATGGATTGTATTTGACACTTCTACAAATCAGCCTGTCATCCTAGATGAATCGGAGAATTAATAATGAAAAAACACAATAAATATGCCATATTAGGATTGAAAGCGTTGGAAAGGGCTGCGAAAAAAGTTGCGGAAAATGCTAGAAAAAATAAAAATAAAATTCCAATATGGGAAAATGGGTCTATAAAGTTTAAAGTTCCCGGTGAAATCAGTGGGAAATGTGGTAAACCGGATAG
>JAYEGS010000107.1:0-4003 GCA_034659215.1 Pseudomonadota bacterium
CCCGCTGGGAGTTTATCAATCGTGACTATTCCTGGCTGACCCGGGTTCAGGCCATGCTTTTGGACGGCCATTTCGTCATCGAACACGCAGCCCGTAACCGCTCCGGGCGCTTTTTCAATTTTAACGGTACTGCCGGTATCTGGCGCCGCACCGCGATTGCCGATGCCGGTGGCTGGCGCGCCGATACCCTGACCGAAGATCTTGATTTAAGTTATCGCGCCCAGATGCGGGGCTGGCATTTTCTCTACCTTAAAGATCTGACCGTCGACAGCGAGCTGCCGGAAGATATCAACGCCTTTAAAACCCAGCAACATCGTTGGGCTAAAGGTTCGGCTGAAACCCTCCTCAAACTGGCCCGGCCCCTGTTGGCAAGTTCGTTACCCGGCAAGGTAAAGGTTGAGGCTTTTTTTCATATGGCCGGAAATTTTGCCTATCTCCTGCTGCTCGCTCTGGCCTTGATCATGTACCCTTCCCTGATCGGCCGTTTTAACCTGCCCTGGCAACGCCTTCTGCTTATTGATGTGCCCCTGTTCCTGGCGACGAGCTGTGCGGTATCACTTTTTTTTCTGGTTTCGCAGTGGGAAAACGGTCATTACAACCGACGCACGCTGATCACCCTGCCGCTGACTTTAGCCGTCGGCGTCGGGCTCGCCATCAATAACGGAAAAGCGGTTTTTGAAGCTCTCTTTAACTATCGCACGCCCTTTATTCGTACGCCTAAATTTAATCTTTTAGAAAATGGCCGCCGAAGTCCGAGCTATCTCCGCCCCCTCTATACGGTTCCAACCCTGGAAATTTTTGTCGGCCTCTATTTTTGTTTTATTATGGCAGTGGCCGTCGATCTCGGCAAATTTGCCCTGTTACCGTTTCTGGCCCTCTTTGCCTGTGGTTTTACCGGCAATGGTATCTTGAGTCTGGTGCATGGCAAAAGGCGTCTCTGGCGGTGGCAAAAAGTATGAATAATAAATTTGATGGCCTGCTTGAGAATTGTATTGAATGCAACCTCTGCGTCGAGACGTGCGATTTTTTAGCCGCTTACGGCAACCCTCGAGAGATAGATGTTCGTCTGAACACTGCCTTAGAACCCGAGATCCCCTACTCCTGTTCCCTCTGTTCGGCTTGTGAAACCGTCTGTCCGGCCGAGGTTCCGATCAAAGAGTACTTTCTGACCCGGCGGCAAGAGTGTGTGGCGACAGGTCAAGGGCCGCTGCCGGCGCATCGGGGCCTGCTTTTTTATGAACGCATGGTCTCTTCGTCTCTGTTTACCTCATATTTTCTGCCGACCGGTGCGCGGCGCGTACTCTTTCCCGGTTGTGGAGCAATTGGTAAAGCCCCGCAAACGATCAAGAAGCTCTACGCCGACCTGCAACAAAAATGGCCGGAACCCTTGGGCCTGGTACTCGACTGTTGCCTTAAAATCTCGCATGATCTCGGGCGACAGGATTTTTTCACCAAACAGTTCACCATTCTACGAAACCGTTTACAAGAGGCCGGAATTACCGAAGTGATTACCCAGTGTCCGAGCTGCACAGATGTCTTTCGCAATCACAGTGACTTTATTGTGACTCCGGTCTATCATTGTCTGACGGAAACTGATGAGATTGCCAAACCTCAGCCGACAACCCAATATGCGGTTCACGATGCCTGTGTTCTGCGGCGGGACAAAGAGACCCAGACCGCCGTCCGCCAGCTGCTGACCCAAAGAGGTGCAACCCTTGCGCCTCTGCCCCTGGAGGGTGAACACACCGTTTGCTGTGGTGAAGGCGGGGCCGCCTGGTGCCTTGACAAAAATTTACCCACCCGTTATCGCGAACGTCGCCTGCAAGGCTGTGAGGCACCGATGGTGGTCTACTGTTACGCCTGTCGCGATTTTATTGACCCTAAAGATGAAGCCGGAATTGTCCATATCCTAGAGCTCGTTTTCGGCAGCGAAAATCGTTATCCGGGCTGGCGTACCTGGCTCAATCGTTGGAGTTTGAAAAACTATGTTAAAAAACTGAAAAACATTAGTAACTGTTCAGCGTAATCACCTTAAAGCCACTACAAATGGTGCGAACATCGGCTTCGCCCGGCTTCGAGAGGGACACAGCTCAGATCGGCATAAAGGCTTGCGCCGCCGCCTGGAGCAATGTCCCCGTCTCGAATTAAGAAAGGATTAAACGATGAAAAAATTTCTCAAACCGCTGCTTTTTCTGGTGTTTGCGGGCGGGCTGATACTCTTGTCCCGACATTTCAACCTTGCAGCCCTGCTTAACGAGGAAGCTTTGCGCTCGCTTTTAGATAAAGCCGGAGTCTGGGCCCCCTTTTTCTTTGTCCTCTTTTATGCTCTGGCGCCGGTTCTCTTTCTCCCGGGATTGCCCATAACCCTGGCTGCGGGACTCCTTTTCGGCCCGGTCTGGGGGGTCGTCTACGCGATTGTCGGAGCCACTATCGGAGCGACTTTTTCCTTTTTACTGGCCCGCTATTTTCTCCGCGATTGGGTCAAGGCAAAGCTTGCCGGCACCCGTTTTGCCACCCTTTATGAAACCTCAGCCGCCCAAGGCTGGAAACTGGTAGCCTTTACCCGCTTGGTTCCCCTATTTCCTTTTAACTTGCTTAACTATGCTTTCGGTATCACTGCGATCTCACTGCCGGTCTATATAATCGTCTCTTTTTTTTGTATGCTGCCCGCCTGTATCGCCTATGTGGTTTTTGGCAGTTCTCTGTTTGATCTGTTTAAGGGAGAGATATCACCGGCATTTTTTATCGGGATATTTTTGATAATCGGGCTGAATGTGGGAGTCATAATCTACAAGAAAAAACGGTCAAAACTTTAACTATATGAAATCAATTTACGTAAATCTCAAGATGAGAGAGAGCTTGGTTTTGATTATCTTTTTATCAATCTGTCTCCTGCCGTTCTCTGCTCGGGCGGAAGACAATCCTAAACTTTGGTCGGCCGAAAAACTCCAGGCCCGACTGACTGAACCCGACCTGGTTGTGGTCGATACGCGCAGTGCCCTGAGCTATCGCAAAAGTCATATCAAGGGGGCAATTCATCTCGACGCCGGTTGCAGCGGGCCTCTGGTGCACCAGGTTGGAAAAGTCCCCTGCTCCCTGCGACCCGCAGATGAGCTTACAGCTGAATTGGAGAAAAAGGGCATCTGTCCGGATCGTAACATCGTTGTTTATGGTGACCATAACTCCTGGGGGGCGGAAGGACGTCTTTTCTGGCTTCTGGAAAAACTGGGCTTCACAAAACTTGCCCTCCTCGATGGCGGCTATGATCACTGGCGGCGCCAATCGGGTTCAACCGAAGCTCTCTTTGCCAACCATAAAGAGCCCTGCCCGACTTCGGCCATGAGCCCTTTGTCCGTCGCCGGACTGGAGCAGGCAAATCTTAGCGCCTCAGCTCTCTGGCTCCGTTACCGGAAAGGTAATCTCATCTTTCTCGATGTCCGAACCAAAGCTGAATTTGACGGAGCGATACTCTATCGCGAGCAACGCGGTGGTCATCTACCAGAGGCTCTGCATCTCGACTGGGAAACTTTGTGGAACGACGATTATACACTTAAATCACGGGCCGAGCTCCTTACCCTGTTGACTGAAATCGGCCTGCCGCTGCCGGAGCAGTCTGAAGAAAAACTGATCGTACCCTACTGTACCGGAGGTATCCGCTCCGGCTTTGCCTGGTTTGTCTTACGCCGGCTCGGTTATCCCGCAGTCGAAAATTACGACAACGGCTTCTGGGAATGGGCCTCAACACCTGAGTTGCCAATCGATCATCGATAATTTAGCAATCAACCAAGCGCCAAGCTATTCATTAAAGCATTATCAATCTCGCTCATGTAATCGGTTGAAAGTGTACCTGCTTTCGGCGTTATCAACCTTTTTTTGTCAATAGTTCTAATTTGTGACAAATTAACAATTGAATCCTTTTTAAGGGCATCCCCTTTTTTGAGTGCAACGCATATTGGATAGGAGGCTTTTTTTACTGAGTACTCAGTAATTATGGCAACAATGG
>JAYEGS010000108.1:0-18105 GCA_034659215.1 Pseudomonadota bacterium
TCTCCGGGGTGGGATTCACTCACACCAGAATAAATACTCGAATTTTGTCTTCACTATATCTGATTATTGAGACCATTGTCAATACTGGGAAAATATAATTTATTACGAGTTCAAAAGATAAACCAACAAAAAACCCCGGTGGTAGCCGGGGTTTTTTGTTAGGCGTTAAACGTTGAATCTGAAGTAGATAATGTCACCGTCTTTGACAGTATACTCCTTGCCTTCGAGGCGCATTTTGCCGAGTTCTTTGAGTTTTTGCATATCTTTGACCTCGGCAAAATCGGCATAGGATACGGTTTCAGCGCGAATGAATCCCCGCTCGATATCGGAGTGGATCTTTCCCGCGGCATTCTGTGCATTTGTCTCTCTGGTAATGGTCCAGGCCCGAACCTCTTTTTCACCTGCGGTAAAAAATGTTATCAGGTTCAAAAGTTTATAACCTTCAAAAACCATCGCTTCAAGACCTGATTTTCCGAGCCCCAAATCTGCCAGAAATTCATCGCTTTCCGCTTCGTCGAGCTCTGAAATTTCCGCTTCGATCTGAACCGAAATTTTTACCACTGCCGCATTCTCTTCAGCCGCGATCTCACGAACCTTAAGCACATATTCGTTATCTTCATGCAGTGTATCGTCATCGACATTGGCAATATACATTACCGGCTTTAAGGTGAGAAAAGAGTATTCGCCGAGCATCTCCATCTGCTCTTTAGTAACAAAAGATCTTAAATTGCTGCCTGCCGATGCTTTTGCATAAATCTCGTCCAGCACCTCCGCTTTTTTCTTTAAAGTCTTATCGCCGCTTTTGGCGGCTTTTTGGGTTCTTTCGAGAGCCCGTTCCAAAACCTCAAGGTCGGAAAGAAGAAGCTCGGTATTAATAACCTCAATATCCCGGGCGGCATCAACAGAGCCGTCGACATGGGTAATCTCTTCACTGTCGAAACATCTGACAATATGCGCAATCGCGTCTACCTGACGGATATGGGTGAGAAACTGATTGCCCAGACCTTCCCCTTGGCTGGCACCTTTTACAAGCCCGGCAATATCGACAAACTCCATTGTCGTATGAACAACACTTTTCGGCTTAACATACTGAGTGATAAAATTTTGTCTCTTATCCGGCACTGCCACCATACCTACATTCGGGTCGATGGTACAAAACGGATAGTTGGCGCTTTCAGCTCCAGCTTTAGTCAATGCATTAAAAAGAGTGGACTTACCGACATTCGGCAACCCTACAATTCCACAATTAAACCCCATAATTTAACCCCAAATAAAAAACCCGGCGGAAAGCCGGGTTTTTGAAAAACGTGTATTTGAATGAATCTTAACTTATTTCCCTAATGCCTCAACTACGGCTTTGCCGATGTCGGCCGGGCTTTTGACGACGTGGATACCGGCTTTGGTCATGGCCGCCATTTTTTCGGCGGCGGTGCCTTTACCGCCGGCGATGATGGCTCCGGCATGGCCCATGCGACGGCCCGGAGGGGCGGTCTGGCCGGCAATAAAGCCGATTACCGGTTTGGTCATATTATCACTGACAAATTGGGCGGCTTCCTCTTCGGCACTGCCGCCGATTTCACCGATCATAACCACTGCTTCGGTATCGGGATCAGCTTCGAAAAGGGCCAGGAGATCGATAAACTGGCTGCCGATGATGGGATCGCCGCCAATGCCGATACAGGTTGATTGGCCGAGACCTCTTTCGGTCAGCTGGGCAACCGCTTCATAGGTCAGGGTGCCGCTTCGGGAGATAACCCCGACACTTCCGGCTTTATGAATGAAACCGGGCATGATGCCGACTTTAGCTTCGTCTGGTGTAATCACACCGGGACAGTTAGGGCCGATCATGCGGGTGTTTTTGCCTTTCATGAAGGCTTTAACCTTAAGCATATCAAGCGTCGGAATACCTTCGGTGATACAGATTACGAGAGCAATTCCGGCATCGGTCGCTTCCATAATTGCATCAGCGGCAAACGGCGGCGGAACAAAGATCAGAGAGACGTTAGCACCGGTCGCCTTGACGGCTTCATCGACGGTATTAAAAACCGGAACTTCATCCATCTTTTGACCGCCCTTACCGGGGGTTACGCCGGCAACGACCTGGGTTCCGTAAGCAACACACTGCTGGGCATGAAACATCCCCTCGTTACCGGTAATCCCCTGAACAACTATTTTACTATCTTTATTGACTAAAATAGACATTATGTCTCCTTTATTTGAATGCGGCGACAACCTTTACGGCGGCATCGGCGAGACCACGGGCGACGGTCATTTTGATACCCGAATCCTCAAGAATTTTTGCGGCCTCTTCGGCATTAGTACCTTCGAGACGAACGACCAGGGGAACTTTAATATCAACCATTTTGGTGGCTTCGATAATACCGCTGGCGATCCGATCACAGCGGACGATGCCGCCGAAGATGTTGACGAGAACCGCTTTAACATTGGGGTCGGAAAGGATGATGCGAAAGGCATTAGCCACCGATTCAGCGTTGGCACTGCCGCCGACATCAAGAAAGTTTGCCGGTTCGGCCCCGGACAATTTAATAATATCCATGGTCGCCATGGCCAGACCCGCGCCGTTGACCATACAGCCGACTTCACCATCAAGTTTGATATAGTTTAGGCCGAATTTGGAAGCTTCGATCTCCAGAGGATCTTCCTCTTCCAAATCTCTAAGTTCAGGCCAGACATTTTTGTGACGATAGAAAGCATTGTCATCAAAATCAACCTTGGCATCGAGTGCCAGAACCCGGCCGTCACCGGTTTCAATCAGGGGATTGATCTCGACCATCGAACAATCCTGAGCCTCGAAAACTTTATAGAGGTTCATAAAAAGGGTACTGGCCTGACGTACGGCTTTACCCTCAAAACCGAGTCCGTAAGCTATTTTTGTCGCTTGAAAAGGGCGTAATCCAAGAGCCGGGTCGATAAATTCCTTGATAATCTTTTCCGGGCTCTCTTCCGCAACCTTCTCGATCTCCATACCACCTTCGGTACTGGCCATGATCACCGGACACTCACTGGCCCGATCGACGACGATACCGAAGTAGTACTCTTTTTTGATATCCATCCCCTCTTCGATAAGCAAGCGCTTGACTTGCTTGCCTTCAGGACCGGTCTGATGGGTAATCAGCTGCATGCCTAAAATTTCACCAGCAATTTTTTGGGCTTCATCAAGACCGTTAACCACCTTGACGCCGCCGCCTTTTCCGCGACCGCCGGCGTGAATCTGAGCTTTGACCACAACCGTGCCCCCGCCCAACTCACTGACTACCCCTTCAACCTGATCAAGGTCAAAGATCGGAACTCCTCGAGGCACCTGAACGCCAGCCTCTTTTAGTAATGCTTTGGCTTGATATTCATGAATTTTCATTTTTTCTCCTGATTGCTTTAAGCTCTTAATCCGCCTTGATAATTAGTTGTCAGCTGTTTTTCCATAATCTCTTCACGGGTATAATTGGGTAATACCAATGGCGCGACGCGGTCGGTATCAACTCCGGCCTCAGCCATCTCTTTATGGTAAGCATCGACATGATCCATATTGACGCTGCCGACTTCACCATCAAAGTTCTTGACGTAGGCGGCTGCATTAGTTCCGGCGCGACGGCCGAAAACCGTAATATCGAGCAGAGAGTTACCCATCAAGCGGTTCTCACCGTGGACTCCACCAGTGGTTTCACCGGCGGCAAAGAGTCCGGGCACGTTAGTGGCGCTGTCATCAGCAATCGTCAGGCCGCCATTTTGATAATGCAGGGTCGGATAGACCAGCATCGGTACTTTGCTGATATCAATCCCATAACGCATAAACTGAATATGTTTGGCCGGAAGTTCACGTTTGACGGCACCTGGGCCTTCCAGGATCTCAATCATCGGTGAATCAAGCCAGACTCCGACCCGGCCGGTAGCCGTAATAATCCCCTTGCCCCGCTCCATACATTCGCGAATAATACAGGCTGATTCAACATCACGGGGTTCACGTTCAAACACAAACTGTTCAGCATTGATATTGAGCAGATTAGCGCCTAAGCCCCGCACTTTTTCGGTAATCAGCAAGCCGATATTCTGTTCCGGAAAAGCGACACCGGTCGGATGATACTGAGTTGAGTGCATAAACGCCATCGGCACCCCGGCCCGATAACCCATCACCAAACCATCTGCCGTCGCCCCATAATGGTTAGTTGTAGCAAAACCCTGAATATGGAGGCGGCCATAACCACCGGTGGCTATTACCGTAGCTTTAGCCTTGATGACAAAATATTCTTCGGTCTCCATATTGTAAAAGAGAGCACCCGCGGCCCGGCCCTGACTATCTTTAAGGATCTCCACGGCTGAAGAGAACTCTAAAACGGTAATATCGGCAGAACGGTTACGCGATTCATCACGCAAAACCCGCATAATCGCCGAACCGGTCATATCGCCGGAGGAGTGCATCCGTTTCCGACTGGTACCACCGCCATGACGTACCCGCAGGCGACCATCAGGATCTTTATCAAACATCAGACCCAGACGTTCGAGCCATTCGATAACCAGAGGTGCATCGTTAGTCAACGCCGCAACCAGTTCCGGGGTATTGGTAAAGTGACCACCACCGATAACATCAAGATAGTGATAATAGGGTGAATCAACCTCTTGAGTTGCCCCCTGAATGCCGCCTTCCGCCATTACCGTATTGGCATCACCATGCCGCAGCTTGGTTGCCAGGATAACTTTACAGCCACTCTCCTGGGCCATCAACGCCGCCGCAGTACCACCGCCGCCGCCGCCGATAACCAAAACATCAGTTTCATATTCCGTCAGTTTATCAAGTTCGGCTCCTGAGACCAGAAGACGGGCTTTTGATTCCAGTACATCAACAAACTCATCCGGATAATTATCACCCTTACTCGGGCCGATTTTGACATCACGCCGACCTTCGTCTTTGTAATCGGGATGAAATTTGCTGAGCACCTCTTCACGACCGGCCAGAGTCAAAGGTTCAAAATCGAGCCCTTTTTTGCTCCGTTCGAGCCGCTCCGGACGGCTGGCTTCGACCTTTTTGATCAAATCCAGCATTTCAGGTGTATAACCCATGATTAAACCTCTATATTTATGTATAACTGTTATTAATTATCAACTTTAAAGAAACTGTTTCTCTTCCGGCTGCCAATCACTACTGTCTTGAGGCTCCATTTCGCGAGCAACATAGAGTTCACGCAAACTATCCTCACTGCTGCCGACCAATTCTTTCAAGACATCGACAAACTTATCTTCATTGATGGCGGCAACCCGCGGTTTGAGATGTTCAGCCTGGGGAACCTGATATTTGGCATGTACACGGCGACACAACTGAGCCAGATGAAAATGTTGAATCTGGGCCGGACAACGCGAAGAACAGAGACCGCACTGAATACAATCAAAGGAGAGGCGAGCCGCCTTGGCGATATCACCGCGCATCGCCGCATTGACATATTCCATAACCTCAATATCCATCGGACAGGCTTTGGTACAGGTGTTACAGGCAACACATTTCATGACCTCGGGATAGAGCTTCATGATGGTTTCCGCTGAAGCATCCACCTCTTCAATCTCATAAGCCGCCCGGTTAGCCGGGAAAAACGGCAATGTGGTCAAGTACATATCTTCCTGAACCACGGTTTGACAAGCGAGACAGAAATGCAGGTGGTAATCACCGGCAACTCGATACACCGTCGGACAGGCTCCGCAGATACCGCCGCGACAGCCACATGCCCTAATAAACTGGTAGCCGGAATATTCAACCGCTTTCTGGATGGTCATGGTCTCCGGAACCTGGTACTGTTTACCCATGATATAGATCGGCACCAGTTTTGTGCCCTCAGGCAGAATAGCCCGGTCGCCGGTTGCTACTCTGATCTCTTTTTTTGCCTCACTCATTGCAAGCTTCCTCCTGCGGAAAAAACGTTTTCGAACTTCAATTATATAAGTTATTTTTTAATGGCCACTCATACCGGCTTCAGTGACCAGTTCAGTATCCTGAAATGTGGTCGCCGGGGCGGGTTCATCGTAGCTGTGGCCGGGTACATATTCCATCATCTTCTGCGCATTCCTGCCCACCGTACGGAACAGCGACATCACCGGAATATCATTGGGACAAGCCGTATCACACATCCCGCAACCGATACAAGAGATAACCATATGATTTAAACGGGTCAGGTGGAACATTACGGTATTTGCCGGCATCCGGATGGCACCTTTATCTTTAGCCCAGCCCAGATACTGATCGGGAGTATGTTCAAAAGTCGGAGAGCGGAAGACACATTCGCGACAGTAACAGATCGGACAATTGATCATACAGTTGTGACAGCGCATACAGGTCGAAAGGAGCTCCTGGATTCCTTTGATCGAGTTTACCTTGCTGCTGAAATCACCTAAAACCTGTTCGCAAGACTTGGTTCGATCAGCCTTAACGGAGGCGATAATCTCTTGCCGCTTGGTATTCTCCTGATCATTGAATTCGAGAATACTTTTTTCGCTCAAAGCTGCAGCCAGGTCATCACCGGCTTCAACGTAGAGCTGCTTTTCAGTGTCAACCCCCCAAAGACCGACGACCAGATCAACAACACTGGTGTCTAAAGCCGGATATTCACAAATCTCACATGATGAGCGGAAAGGAGCCGCATCATCCGGGCTGCAAGCACCGGTAGCCGCTTGTTTGCGAAGATCCAGAGCCGGAGTCTTGCCCGCTTTACAGAGAGCGGAAAAATCTTTCGGCTCATAAGTACCAAGACAGTCAACCGCAATAATCAGCAGAGAATCGCGCGTAATCTGTTTGAATTTGGTGAGTTCGACCAGAGCCCGAGCTTCACAGGGTCGAACAACGACGCCGATCTTTTCACCGGGATCACGAAATGTCAGGTTCGAAATAATCCGGGCCGCCTGCACCGGCATCACCGGGGCTCCGATATCGGTATCCGCCAACAGAGCCGGATTCTTAATCAGGGCATGGACATAATTATCGCCGCCGGTGGTTTGCTTCGGCACCAGAAGGCTGCCGACCAGATCACTCTCAAGCAACCGGGTCAAAAAGGCTTCGATCTCGCCATTAAAGGAGTCACAAGACAGATCAATAACTGTCGTTTTCATCAATTTTCTCCAAACGTGTGTTTGTTGGTTTACAGATCCCATTCGTCAGCCAGAGGATTTTTCCCCTGCGATTGCAGAGCTCCGTCATATTCGCGGATAGTCTCGGCAAAAAGGCGGCCTTCACTGGCACTGATCCAACGCAGCCAGACCCGCTCCTGATCAAGACCTAAGGTCTCCATAACCGAGCGCAAAAGAGCTATCCGGCGACGAGCTTTAAGGTTTCCGGTCTGATAGTGACAGTCACCAGGGTGACAGCCGCCAATCAGGACACCATCAGCCCCATCAAGCAAGGATTTCAGAACATAGACAACATCAATAGCCCCGGAACACATAAGATGGATAATCCGAATACCCGCCGGATACTGCTGCCGAGTGGTTCCCGCCAGATCGGCTCCGGTATACGTACACCAGTGGCATAAAAACCCGACAATTCTTGGTTCAAATTTTGTATCAGACATATTACCTGTTTCCTGTCAAAAAAATATTTAACTTTAGCATAACTATTCAGAAGCCGCTCTCAAATTATCTCGGTGTGGGGTCAGACCTCCAGGCGCCGGCTGCAAGCCGGTTGCCGCTCTGAGCTCTGACCCCCTCGAAGCAGGGCGAAGCCAAAATAACAATCTAACCTCTGTAACTTAACAACCTAACGTATCACCGCATTGGCAACCGCCATCATCTGCCCTTTATCAAAACCGATCTGCTGGGTTGCGCCGTTGGGGCATACTGCAGCGCAACTGCCGCAGCCGTGACAGAGTTCATAATGGATTTCAGCGATCATTGAAGAGAGATTTATCTCTCTTGCTCCATAAGGACAAGCATCGACACAAAGTCCACAACCACTACAGAGCCGGGTACTGACCATTACCGTACTCTTATCGGCAGGAATCTGTTTTCGTGCCAAAACGGTTGCAGCTCTTGAGGCGGCCGCCCGTGAACGTACCAGAGTCTCTTTAATATGCAGAGGGGCTGAAGCGAGACCACAATGGTAGCGACCTTCGCCAACGAAATCGACCAGTGCCGCTTTACTATTGGCCTCGGCAAAGAAGCCGTAATCATCAAGCGGCAGAGAAAAAATTTCGGCCAGTTCGGTAAAATCTCCGGGTACAACTCCGGTACTCAAGATCAAAAGATCGGGGTTTAGGGAGATATCTTTTTTCAGAACCTGATCGTAATATTTAAGGCTTAAGCTTGAACCGGAAATTGCGGCCTCGGGCTTACGCTCAACTTCATAGGTTGAAAAGAGAATTCCAAGCTCTCGAGCCTTGCGATAGTACTCCTCAAAAAGGCCGTAGGCGCGAAGATCACGATATAGAACCGTAATTTTAATCTCCGGGGCAACCTCTTTCAATCGCAAAGCATTTTTCAAAGCGTGCGTACAACAAACCCGGCTACAGTACTCACGTTTACCGGATTCTCGTGAACCGACACATTGAATCATCACGACTTCACGACAACCATTCAGACTCTCGGGAGAAATCGCCAGACGCTCTTCTAATTCACTCTGAGTCAGGACTTTCTCGTCCTGACCTTTAAGGTATTCATCGGTGTCGGCTTCCATGCCGCCAGTCGCGAGCAGGAGAACCCCATGTTTTACCTGTTGTTCACTCTCACCGCTGCGCACCAACGTCGTATAATTTCCGACTCGACCCTGATGTTCAATAATTTCCGCATTGAGCAGGATTTCGATATTGGCATCATTCTCAACGGCCGGAACCAACTCGGCCAGGAGCTGGGTTGGTTGTGATCCCTGCAAAGTATAATGAGCTTTAAGTAAGCGCCCACCCAAACACTCTTCTTTTTCAACCAGCGTCACCTGATAACCACGGGCCGCCAGCGAAAGGGATGCGTTAAGACCGGCGACGCCGCCGCCGACAACCAGAGCCCGAGGTTCAACCGTAACTTCGGCAACCGGGGCCGGAAGATTACGAAAAACTTGAGTCAATGCTGCGGCCAGCAGAGCTTTAGACTTGCTTTGCACGACTTCACGATCACCCTGGTGAGGAAAGAAACATTGCTCACGCAGATTAGCGACAACGAAGGCGTTGCGATTAAAACCGATTTCATCAGCAAAAGCATCTAATGAACGTTCCATATCTCTAACTGAACAGGCCCCGATAACGATCCGGTTGAGCTCATGCTCACCAATAAACTTGCGTAAGCCGAGCAGACCTTGAGGCGTACAACTGTTATCAACAACCTCGGCACAGGCAACATAAGGGCGTTCTTTAAGCTCACCGCAAAGCCTTGGCAGGTCAAGCTCATCGGCCATAGTTCCGGCACAAGAGCAGAGAAAAATACCGATCTTAGGCTCTTCAATCCAAACTTCGCCGATTTGAGGCTGCATGGTTTGCGTCTCAAGATCGCTTGTTTCACTTTTCGATACGGCCAGAGAGACGGCCACGGCATCAGCGGCGGCGGCCGCTTCCATAACCGTTTCCGGGATATCTTTAGGCCCGCAGAAGGCTCCGGCGGCAAAGAGGCCGGGAACCGAAGTTAAAGTCGGAGTAAATTCTTGGGTTCGGCAAAAACCATATTCATCAAGTTCTAAACCAAGGTCGGCGGCAAAATCAATCTTCGGGGCATCAAAGCCGAGTGACAAAACCACGAGATCAACCGCATCTTCGGAAAAACCCTGACCATCGTCGTAAACGAGATTGAGTTTTCGCGTTTTCGGGTCTTCCTTAACCGTCGAAACCATGGAACGCCGGTACTCTACGGCATGCTCATCCTTGGCCTGGTTGAAATATTTCTCATAACCCTTACCCATGCCGCGCAGATCCATATAGTAGATCACGACTTCGGTTTCAGGGCATCTTTCCCGGATAAACATCGCCTGTTTGGTTGCATACATACAACAAACTGATGAGCAGTAACCTCGGTCGCATGAAACATCACGAGAACCGACACATTGAATAAAAGCAACTTTTTTCGGGATCGTACCATCGGCAGGAGATACCGGTTTCCCCTGACTCGGGCCGGAAAAACTGATCATCCGCTCTAACTGCCGACTGGTCACCACATTTTTATAACGACCAAAGCCATATTCGCCCTTCAACCCACCCTCAACCAGAGAGAATCCCGGGGTCAGAAGAACGGCATCAGCCGTAATCTCTTCTTCGTACGAAGTAACGGCATCAAGATCAATCGCCTGCGTCGGACAGGCAGTCACACAAGCGCCACATTTTGTACAGTTAGCCAGGTCAATCCGGTAACCGGCTTTGACCATTTTGGGATAGAGTTTATAGACGGCTTTGCGCTCTTCCAGTCCATCGCTGAACTCATAAGGAACGGTTACCGGGCAAACTTCAACACAATCGCCGCAATCGATACATTTTTCCTGATCGACACCTTGCGGATCGACGGCCAGGGTCAAATTGAAATCTCCGGGCTGACCTTGCAGAGCCACCGGCCGGCTACCGACCTTGATCTCAAGATTTTCATGCAGACGACACTCGACAAAAGGGCAATAGGCCGGCTGTTTCGGCGAGAGAAAGCAGACGCCGCAAGAGTTGGTCGGAAAGGTGTTATCGAGTAACGGGAAAAAACCGCCGATAGCTACCTCTTTCTCAACCAGGGTCACGGCCAAGCCTTGTTCCGCCAGCTGCAGGGCCGCCGTCATTCCGGCAAAACCTCCGCCGATTACTGCGACTGTTTTCTTTTTATCCATTATATTATTTACTTTATTTTCAGAGGACATAATAATCAAAAAAGCTTCGCCGGGTTATTAAAATGCTTCTTCCACCAACGCTGACGATCACCAATCTGAAAAGCCTCGGCCATCATTTCGGTAAAGTAGAGAATCGGCAAACGCTGCTGGCGAATATCGACGTTAGCCTCACACAAGGCACACGAAGTCACCAGGCAATCGGCCTCAGCGGCGACCGCATAATCAATAATTTTATTAACCAGTTCGGTGGTTTTTTTGGCATCGGTAAGCCCAAGGTCACCGCCACAACAGTCAACCTTACAGGACCAATCAATAACCTCGGCCCCGAGATCAGCCATCATCGTATCGATCCGCAGCGGGTTCTCGGTATCATCAACCCCGGTTATCGCCCCCGGACGGACAATCGCGCAGCCATAGTAGCAAACTACCTTAAGTCCTGTTAACGGTTTTTTAACCAGGTTTTTAATCGCCGGACGCAGCTCTTCACGAGCCAAAAGATCGACCAGAGAGAGCATCTTGATTTCACCGTCGTAGGTAAAATCGAGTTGTTTTTCAAGCCGTTGGCGCTCTTTATCATCTTGACGCATAACAAAGTCAGCCTGGGCCAGATTGCCATAACAACCGGCACAGGGAATAACCAGATCAGCTCCGGCCTTATGCGCCTCTCCGACATTAAAGGCCGAAAGCCCAAGTGCCAATGAACTGGAGAGGTTATGGGCCGAAGCGGCTCCGCAACAGCACCAGTCGGGCAACTCTTTAAGCTCAATACCGAGAGCGTCCATCACTGCATGGCTTGCTTCGATATACTCAATCGCCGTCGAATGTGATGTACATCCGGGATAATATGAATAGGTTTCACCCATAGGTTTTGGTTTCCTGCTACTATTTACCGGATTCTTGAAAAAGTTCTTTAATCTTGGCCATATTTTTGCTCTTTTTCGGCATCAGCGGAATTTTCCCTTTCAGAAAAAGTTTAATTCCGACATCAAGATCAGAGGTGAAATTTTTGCTCTTCCACTTATAGTTCATCAGCATGGTTGCTTCATGGACGCGGCCGAAAGTTTTAATACTCTCGATAAAAGCACTGTGCAAAGCCACGGTTACCGGATCGGCTGGAACCACGCCTTCCTCAATACACTGAGCCCGCAAAGAGTCCATGATCGGAGCGATCCTGATCTCATTAGGACAGCGAGTACCGCAGGTCTCACAGGAGATACACATCCAGATCGCCCTACTTTTTAAAAGCTCATCCTTCATCCCCAGCTGCACCATGCGCATGACCATATTCGGAGGAAAATCGAACTCTTCGATCATGGGACAACCGACACTGCATTTTTTACACTGATAACAGAGATTGATCGGCTGGTCACTCTCAGCCATTACTTTTTGCAAAAGATTTTCAGCCATATTCTTTACACCGCCTCGGCTTTTCCGGCAAAATCACCAATCATCCGAACAAATTGACGGGATGTGGAGTTAATCAGTTCACAGGCTTTGTTGGGGCAGGCCGCCATACAGGCACCACAGCCCTGACATACGGCCTGGTTGACATCCGATATCCGGGTAAAATCGTTCATTAGCCGAGCTCCGTAAGGGCAGATATCGATACAGATTCCACAACCACTACAGACATCGCTAAAGACCTCGGCAATCAGCGGATCGGCAATCAGGGTCTCATTCGAGAACATCGTCTGAATCTTGCCCGCCGTCGCCAGCGCCTGAGAGACCGTATCGGTAATATCTTTGGGTGACTGGCCGCAACCGGCAAGATAGACACCTTTAGTTGAACTCTCGACCGGATAGAGCTTAATATGAGTTTCGGAGAGAAATGCGTCGCCGTCAATCGTCACATTCATCTTTTTAGCGAGATCACGAATCCCGGTTTTAGGCTCCATGGCCATAGCCAGAACCACAAGATCGGCCTCGATCTCAAGCTGACGGCTGCTTAAGGTATCGCTGGTAAAAACTCGCAAAAAACCATTCTCTTGAATGACTTTGGCGACCCGACCGCGAATATAGACAAGATTTTCCTCTTCCATACCTTTTTGGACAAACTCTTCAAAATCACGGCTGTCGGAACGGATATCCATATACGAGACATAAGCAGTCCCATCTTCAACCTGTTGCCGATAGAGACGCGCCTGTTTAGCCGTATACATACAACAAGCTCTGGAACAATAGGCTTTATGACGTTCCGGGTCACGCGAACCAACGCACTGGATAAAAACTACTTTTTTCGGGACTTGACCATCTGAAGGACGCAACACCTGACCTTTAGTTGGTCCGGTCGGATCAAGCAGGCGCTCAAAGGCTAAAGCATCGATAACATCGGGAATTTTTCCGGCCCCATACTCAGGCATTTTTGCCGGACTGTAGAGATCATAACCGGTAGCCATAACGATAGCCCCGACAAACTCTTCATTAAGCTTGCGAATGGTTCCCAGATCAATCGCATCTTCCGGGCAAGCCTCGACGCATGCCTGGCATCTTACACTCGCACCAGCATCCATTTCAGCATCTTCCACATCAACAAAATGGAGACAATCGCTCTGCTCTAAAACCGGAATCCTGGCATTTTCCATCTGATTATAGCGAAAGATGGCGCCCCGCTGACTTAAGCCTCGATTAAACTCGTCCGCCACCGAAACCGGGCAAACCTCAAGACATTTTCCACAAGCCGTACACTTTGCCGGATCGACAAAGGCGGGTCGGGTTTTAATCGTGACATTAAAGTTCCCGACATAACCATCGAGCACTTCAACCTCGGAATTGACATAAACTTTAATTCGGGAATGAGCGTTGACTTCATCGATTTTTTTCTGCAGCAGTTCAGGGATATTATGAAAATAGGGAAAGGTCTGACTGATTTGGGCCATGTGACCGCCGATCGCCGGATCCCGCTCAATTATGGCAACATCATAATCAGCATTAGCCAGATCAAGAGCTGACATAATGCCGGCAATCCCGCCGCCGACAACGCAAACCCGTTTGGTCAGATCGATGGTAATCGTCTCTAAAGGCAGATTTTCCTTAACCTTATCAAGAGTACCCTCAATAATACTGACGGCCTTTGCAGTCGCTACGGGTTTATTATTCTGATGCACCCAGCTGCACTGCTCACGGATATTGGCAATCTCCACAAGATAAGAGTTCATACCAACCGATCCCGCGGCTTTGCGAAATGTATTTTCGTGCATGCGGGGTGAGCAGCAAGCCACCACTACCCCATCAAGGCCCTTTTCAGCAATTGTGTCCTTAACCAACTGCTGACCCGGATCGGAACACATATACATGTAGTTCTCGGCATGGACAACCCCGTCCAGTTTCTTCGCCTCTTCAACCGCCTTATCAACATCAACACTGCCGGCAATATTTGAACCACACCAACAGACAAATACTCCTAATTTCTTTTCCATTAAACTGCTTCCTGCTTCTGGCGTCTGACTGAAGAGAGAAAGACCTGGGCTTTACTGGATGCGGCACTGCCCTGGGCAGCGGAATCGGCAATATCTTTAATCCCCTGGCAACAGCCGGCGAGATAGATTCCCTGTTGACCGGTTTCTATCGGTGAGAGCTTATAGTTATCTTCAACGAAAAAACCGTCATCATTACAATTAATACCAAGCATATCAGCCAGCTCCCGGGCGCCTTCGTTGGGAACCATTGCGGCGGCCAGAACGACCATGTCGGCGGCAATCTCGATATTTTTTCCGGTCAGGGTATCAGCCCCATTAACAATAATCTTCTCACCATCACGATAGAGTTTCGCGGCGCGCCCACGAATATAGATAATCTCCTCTTCAGAGACCGATTGTTGAATAAACTGCTCGTAGCCTTTACCCGTCGAACGAATATCGATATAGAAGATATAGACCTGACCATCATGAACTTTATGCTTATAAAGCCGGGCATGTTTAGCCGTATACATACAACAGACCCGGGAACAATAGGCTTTATGGAATTCCGGATTCCGGGAGCCGACGCACTGAATAAAAACGATATCTTTAACCAGTTTCCCATCGGAAGGACGAACTATCTCTCCGGCCGTCGGCCCAGAAGCTGAAAGGTATCGTTCAAAAGTCAGACCATCAATAACATCAGGAACCTTGCCGCCACCGTATTCCGGCATCTTGTTTTTCCAATCATAAATATCAAAACCGGTAGCCACAATTATGGCGCCGACTTGAGCCTCAAAAAAACTCTCCTCCTGCTTATAGTCGATCGCATCAACCGGACACGCCTTAGCACAGACCCCGCATTTACCTCTGGTCAAAAAACGACAACGGTCGGGATCAATCACCGGCTTATTGGGTACGGCCTGCGGAGAGAGCGTATAGATAGCGGTCATCCGTCCGGCATCACGCTCAAAAAGAGCAATCCCTTTACTCGGGCATTTCTGAATACAGGTTCCGCAACCGGTACACTTGTTCCAGTCGACATAGGTTACTTTTTGCCGCAAACGAACTGTATAATCACCCGGTTCACCTTTGAGTTCTTCGATTTCACAACTGGTTTTTAAAAGCACATTAGGATGCTGCCCGGATTCGACGGTACGCGGGGTCAAGGTACATTGTGCACAATCCAAAGTCGGAAAGGTCTCGGAAAGCTGAAGCATACGTCCGCCAACCGACGGCAGTCGATCAACCATCATTACCTGATAACCGGCATTACCTAAATCGATAGCCGAGGTAATCCCGGTGATCCCGGCGCCAATGACCATCACCCGACGGTCAACCGGAACGTTTTCGAAATCAGAATGGTCGCCAAAGACAGCGACACAGGTTACCGGCTCGCCATCTTTCAAACCGGTTAATTCTACTAATTCACCCATCAATCAAACCTTTATTTAAGCTATAACGCCCTTTTCCTTTAATAGAGGAAGAGGATCGATAAGGTTGCGTTCAAAACCCAACTCTTCGGCCGACAAATCAAGAGCCAAAGCCAGCAATTGGGTGAAGTAGACGACCGGAATCGAGCTGAAACCGGGATCACTTTTTTGAATCTCCGGCTGGCGATCATCAAGATTAAACTGACACAAGGGACAGGTGGTAATGACAAGATCCGCGCCGCAGTTTTTGGCACTGTTCAGAATTTCACGTGAACATCTGGTTGCCGTATCCATTGAGTGAACCGCCTGAAAGGCACCGCAACATTCAACTTTGTAGGGAAACTCAATCGGTTCACCGCCCAAGGCGCGAATAAAATCTTCGAAGATGGTCGGATCCTCCATAGAGTCCAAGCCAATTTCCTTAACCGGACGCAACAGGAGACAGCCATAATAACAGGCAACTTTAAGCCCTTCAAGCGGTTTTACGACCTTCTCTTTTAAAACATCAAAACCGATCTCATCACGTAAAAGTTGGAGATAGTGCAGAACTTCAACCTCACCGTGATAATCACGTTCGATAAAATCAGTGACCTTGGACCGACGCTCTTCATCATTGAGCATCACATGGTTGGTTCGTTTCAAAACATTGAAGCAGACCGAACAGAGGGTTACAAGTTTATCGTTGCCCTGATCTTTAGTGTCGGCCAGGATTCGGGTCGGCCCCGACATGGTGATATGCTGATCATTAACCAGTGGGAAAGTCGCCCCGCAACAGGTCCAATCTTTAAGTTCGTCCAGTTCAAAACCGAGTTTCAAACTGCACTCACGACCGGCATCATCAAGCTTCTTGGCCTTGGTGTAAAGGGTACATCCGGGGAAATATGGATATTTCATAGTTTACTCATAATTCAATTTATAATGTACTTATTTCAATGGCAATGAAAAATGTTCAGATGCGAGGCACCCAAAACCTGAGGAATGAGGCGTACACGAAGTACGCCGCAGTGACGAAGGTTGCCGGGTAACGAAGCAGGTGGACATTTTTCGAAGCCATAGTTTAGAGAGGGAGGAACTTACGATACCCACTGATCATGGCAATCTGCGGGGCCCGGGCCAGGTAATCATCGGAAAAATCGGTAACATCGATATGAGCTTCAGCCCCGACTTCACGCAGCCGTAAGACTCGTAAGGCTTCCATGATTTTTGAGATGTCGACCCCTTTCGGACAACGAGCATGACACATCATGCAGGCCGCACAGACCCACATCGACTTACAGTTTTTGACTTCATCTTCAAGACCAAGCTGGAGATAGCGCACTACCTGACTGGGCAGAAGATCCATCTCGTCAACCGAAGGACAACCGGCGGAACAGTTACCACACTGGTAACAGTTAAAGAAGTTTTCGCCGCTGATCTCAGCCACCTTGCTGACGAAATCACCCTTCACCTGAGAACGTGAAATTACGGTTTTCATATAATTGAATCCTTAATTATTTTTTATAAGGGATAACGCCCTGTTCATACAGATCATTGCCGTGAATATCGTTGATTACAACAACCGGAAAATCTTCAACTTCAATCCGGCGAATGGCTTCGGGGCCTAAGTCTTCATAGGCCACAACTTCGGCCTTTTTAATGCGCTGAGCCAAAAGAGCTCCGGCGCCGCCGGTAGCGGCAAAATAGATTCCGTGATGCTCCTTGATCGCCTCACGAACCTCAAGACTGCGCCCACCTTTACCAATCATCCCTTTCAAGCCCTCAGCCAAAAGCCGGGGTGAATAGGAATCCATGCGATAACTGGTGGTCGGCCCGGCCGAGCCGATCGCTTTACCGGGTTTAGCCGGAGTCGGCCCGACAAAATAGATAATTTCACCTTGTAAAGGAATCGGCAACACCTCCCCCTTATCAAGAAGGTCAACCAAACGTTTATGGGCCGCATCACGGCCGGTATAGATGGTTCCGGTAATCAGAACCCGGTCTCCGGATTTCAGCGAAGCTACGGTCTCTTCACTTAAGGGCGGGGTCAAACGTATTATATTTTCCATCTAAAGTACCGCCTCCTTATGCCGAGCCGCATGACACTGAATATTGATAGCCAGAGGCAGGCTGGCGATATGACAAGGCAACATTTTGACATGAACAGCAAAACTGGTAACCCGACCGCCGAGCCCCTGAGGACCGACGCCAAGATTGTTAACCGCTTCAAGTAATTCAGCTTCCAGACTTTGCAGCTCAGGATCAGGGTTAACACTGCCGATCTCGCGCAACAGAGCCTCTTTGGCCAACATCGCCGATCTCTCGAAATTGCCACCGATGCCGACGCCAACAATAGTCGGAGGGCAGGGATTACCTCCCGCCTGACGCACCCATTCGACAACTTGCTCTTTAATTCCGGCAACGCCGTCGGCCGGTTTCAACATAACCACCTTAGACATATTCTCACTGCCGCCGCCCTTGGGTGCAACAGTAATTTTCAAAGCGTCGCCATCGACAAGACGATAATGAA
>JAYEGS010000109.1:0-1699 GCA_034659215.1 Pseudomonadota bacterium
TGTTTTGCGTTTCAAAAATTGATTTTTGAGCCAAAATTAATTTTCATTGGTCGCCAGAAGAAAATTACCGATAGTTCGGGTTCTGGCGACCATGGTTTGTATTTTTACTTTTTACGAGTCCATCATTGTTAGGTAGATATCTTTCATAAGCAATGGAGGGTTTTTATGGATCGAAAGCCAACCTATGAAGAACTGGAACAAAAGATTAAGGACTTGGAGGGCGAGGTTGATAAATGCAAACGGATGGAGGAAGCGCTGCGCGAGAGCGAAAAACGTTTTCGTAAAATCTTTGAGGATGTTTCAAATATTGCGGTTCAAGGTTATGATGAGGAAAGAAGGGTGACATTTTGGAATAAGGCGAGTGAAAAACTATATGGATATAGTGCAGAGGAGGCGTTAGGAGCTCAGCTTGAGGATCTTATTATACCTCTAAATATGCGTGAACAAGTGCAAGAATTAGAGCAAAGATGGCTTGAATTCGGGGAGAAAATACCGTCTGAAGAGCTCGTCTTGGTCGGTAAAAACGGCAAAGATGTGCCGGTTTTCTCCTCTCATGCTATGATTGAGACAGTCCATGGCAAGGAGATGTTTTGTCTTGATGTTGATCTGGCATTGATTAAGCGGGCTGAGAAGCGGGTTGCCGCCTCCCTTAAGGAGAAGGAGGTGCTCTTGCGCGAGATTCACCATCGCGTTAAGAACAACATGCAGGTTATTGTCAGTCTGCTGCGGATGCATTCGCGTCAGCTCAACGTTGGCGATACGCGCCTGGGGCAGATTTTTGATGATTGTCGGGATCGGGTTAACGCCATGTCATTGATTCACGAGGCGTTGTATCAATCTGAGGATCTGGCGCGAATCGACTTCGAAGATTATCTCAAGAAACTCTGCCGCAATCTGAGTCGGGCTTACAACGCTTCGGGCCAGGGCATTGTGGTTACGGTTGAGCGGTGCAATGTGGCTCTGGGCATGGATCAGAGTCTTGCTGTGGGGATGGTGATTTCCGAACTGGTCGCGAATGCCTTCAAGCATGCTTTTTCTCCGGGTAGAGGGGGCATTGTCTCGGTCAGCTTGTCCGGTATTGCGGGTGAAGAGGTTGAATTGATCGTTGCGGACAACGGTAAAGGATTGCCGCCGGAAATAGATATTCAGAAGTTGTCTTCGCTGGGCTTGCGCTTGGTCGTTGCCGCCATAACCCGGGAACTGGGCGGCAGCATCGAGGTGGAGCGCAACGGTGGTACCCGGTTTATCATTCATTTCAAGTGCACAATGTAGTCACAAAAGGAGAACCTTATGGCTTCAGCAAAAATCATGATTGTCGAGGATAACACCACTGTGGCGGAGGATTGCTGTGATTGTCTGGTGAATCTTGGTTATGATGTTGTCTCGATTGTGGCCTCAGGCGAGGAAGCCGTTGCCAGGGCTGAAGAGAAAAGGCCGGATGCCGTGGTTATGGATGTTCATTTGCGTGACAAGATGGACGGTATTGAAGCGGCCGAGCAGATCTATTCCCGTTTCAAAATACCGGTTGTCTTTTTGTCAGCTTACAGCGACTGTGAATTACTTGATCGGGCTAAACGGGTTGGTTCTTTTGGTTACATGCTCAAGCCGTTTAAGGAGTGTGAACTTGCCGCAATGCTGGAGATGGCGCTCTACAGGGTTAAAACCGACAGAGCGCGCAGGCAGATGGAGGATCGCTTGC
>JAYEGS010000109.1:1709-3874 GCA_034659215.1 Pseudomonadota bacterium
GAATCCGTCGGCACGCTTGCCGGCGGCATCGCTCACCAGTTCAACAATGCCTTATGCGTGATTACAGGTAATATTGATTTGTTGGAGATGAATTTACCTGGAGATGAGAATGTAATTGATTGTGCCAAAGAGGTAAAAGATTCCGTTACTCGGATGACCCAACTGACCTCTCAGCTGCTGGCTTATGCCGGGGGTGGTAAATATCAGGTTGCAACGGTGTCGTTGAGTGATTTTGTCAGAGATACATTGCCGTTGGTCAGGCCGGTTGTTGATCCGGCCATAAAAATAGATAGTGATTTGCCCCGTGATATTCTTGCTGTAGAAATTGATCCGGCCCAGTTGCAAATGGTACTCTCTGCAGTCTTGATCAATGCGTCGGAGGCTCTGGAGGGGAAGGGGCACATCCGGGTTGCCTGTAGGAATATTATAATAACGGATGAGACAGGCAAAGATTTTCCCGGATTAAAATCGGGAGAGCATGTCTGTTTGACGATAACTGATGATGGTAGGGGTATGGATGGAGAGACCCTGAAACGAATCTTTGAACCTTTTTTTTCCTCCAAGTTTCAAGGTCGTGGTTTGGGGATGGCGGCAGTATACGGTATTGTCAAGAACCATGATGGTTGGATAACAGTTGATTCAGAGCCGGGCCGGGGGACTGTCGTCAAAATCTACCTGCCGGCCGCCCGGGTTCAGGTGCGGGAGCCGGAAAAACCAAAAAGCGAGCGTATTGAGAAAGGTACGGGGACTATACTTGTTGTCGAAGATGAGGAGATGGTTATTGCCGTATACCAGTCAATTCTTGAGGAGTTGGGTTATCATGTTTTGGCCGCCAAAACCGGACGGGAGGCCCTTGATATTGTCAAGGTCTATGATGGTGATATCGATCTTGTTTTGCTTGATATCATGCTGCCCGATATAAACGGTAATGTTCTCTATCCGCTGCTCATGGAAGCTCGTTCCGATTTGAAAGTGATAGTTTGCAGCGGTTATTCAATCGATGGGCCGGCTCAGGGCATACTGGATGCGGGCGCACAAGAGTTTATTCAGAAGCCATTTACGATTGAGGAATTATCGGGGAAACTCAAGAAAGTTATTGCGGGTTAGTTGAATAGTTACGATTTTTTTCATCGTTCAGTTTTCACCGTCCCAGGTGAATTTTTCTCTGGATTATGTGCTTACTCCTGAGCTACTTTTATAAAAGACAAGAAAACAGTTTATCTCATCTATTCTCAAATAACCTTCTAAATCCGTAACTATTCAGCGTAATCATCTTCAAGCCACTACAAATGGTGCGAACATTGGCTTCGCCCGGCTTCGAGGGGGGGACACACCCCAAGAGTACTTCCTCGCGAAGTTTATGCCCTTTAGGGTGCTCACAGCGCAGCTCAGATCGGCATAAAAGCTTGCGCCGCCGCCTGGAGCAATGTCCCCGCATCGAGATCATGCTGAATAGTTACCTGAATCCTTTCTTTGGCAAGATCCTTGCTTTAATGCTTTCCGTAAATCAATTATTGATCCTATATTAGTGCCTGAACGGTATCAGGAGTTAGAGAACCGCGCTTTTCCGTTTTATAGATGGCGGCGCGGACGATCATATCGCAGATTGAGTGTAAGGGGTAAAAAATGAGGTACGCAGAGACAGGATTTAATTTAGAGATTGATCTAAGCCGAGGCAACATTGAAAAGGTCGCAACCGATCCCAGAGATACCGAGCTTTATCTGGGCGGACTCGGAACCAACGCTAAAATATTGTGGGATCGGGTTCCGCCTGAAGTTGAACCGTTTTCTCCCGAAAATTTACTCATATTCGGGGCCGGTCTTTTATGCGGTACCCCGGCTACCGGTTGTAACCGGACCATTGTCACGACCATCTCTCCGCAGACCAAGTTAATGGCATTTTCAATGATGGGGGGATTTTGGGCTCCGGAACTGAAATATGCCGGTTATGACAAAGTGATTCTGCGCGGCAAGTCCCCCGATCTGGTTTATTTGTGGATTCACAATGATAAAGTCGAAATCCGGGACGCCTCGCATTTGAAGGGTAAAGGCTCTATCGAGACCGCAGAAATTCTTCTCAAGGAGTTGAATGAGCCTAAAGCCCAGGTCGCGGCTATCGGTCTCGCCGGTGAGAACCGGGTCTATTATGCTTCGATCGAGCAGGG
>JAYEGS010000110.1:0-3839 GCA_034659215.1 Pseudomonadota bacterium
AAAAGGACTTTTCAATCTTTCCCAAGGCGAAATGGTGCAAGGCGAAAAAGATCTGGTCGCCGCCTTGAATATTGCTCCAGAGGTATTGGAAACCCGCCTTCAGCTCTGTTCATTATATCTTCGCCAACAAAATTACCAGGCGGCGATTGAAATCTTGCAAGGTGGCCTTGATAATACACCGAGCGATGCACTATTGTACAATTATCTTGCAGCTTCTTACATTGCTCAAAAGAAACCTCAAGAGGGGTTGGCCGCTCTGGAAAAAGCCAAAATTGCCAAGCCTGATTATTTTACACCATATTTTAATATAGCTTCCTACTATATCTCAAAGCGTGATTATGAAAAAGCGGTTACTGAATATGAAGCTGTTCTTGCAGTCGATGACAAAAACCTCAAATCGTTGGTTGCCATAGGCGCCCTCTCAGAACTTAGTGGTGATGAAGAAAAAGCTCGTCAATATTTTCAGATGGCAGCGGCCACTGAAACCCCGAGCGGTTACCTGGCACTCGCTCAATATCTTTTGCGGAGCAAAAAATACGACGATGTCCCGGCTCTTTTGGAGGCGGCCCTTAAGGCCCATCCCGGCCATCCAGCCATACTTGAATTAAAGGGCCGTTTGTTGGCTGAAAAAAGTGGCTTGGCTGAAGCGGCACCGGTCTTTAGGGAGCTTGAAAAAGTTCGTCCGGGTCGCGGTACATCTTTAATGGTGGCTGCCTATTTAAAAAATGGTGAGTCCGACAAAGCCCGGGAAATGGCCGAAAAAGTGATTGAAATGGCACCTCAGTCAGCCTATGGATATCTCCTTTTGTCCTCCGTTCAAGAGCGGGAGCACGAGCCGCCAGCCGCTCTGAAAACATTGCAGGAGGGTTTAAAAAATGTTGACCGTGAAACACCAGCTTTAAAAATGAGACTTGGTGTCATTTATGAAAAGATGGCAAATTATGAACTGGCTATGCTCACTTATCAGGAGGTTAAGGAATTGCTTATACCTCTTGATGAGGTTGGGGTTCTTTTATGTAACGGTCGCCATGTCGATTTTGATAGAGAACTGGTTGAAGGAGATATCTGTTCTATCTTTCCCAAGATCGGGGGTGGTTAATGGTTGTTAATTTTCTTAAGGCCTCAGCCGTTGAAGGGGATTTGATTCCGCTGGCTGTTTATGAACGTGCGGCCCGTAAGTTTTCGCTTACGTTCAGGGAAATAGAAGAGCTTATTCTTGAAAATGGCCTATTCCCATTACGTTATCAACGTCAGAGGAAGCTGCTTGCGATCTGGGGGCAATTGCGGCTGTTGCGGTCGCGGGTTGCCGTGGTTGGTTGCGGAGGCTTAGGCGGCTCTGTTTTTGAAATGCTGGTTCGGCTCGGGGTTGGTTGCCTTTTGGTGATCGACCCCGATTTTTTTGTTGAGAGTAATCTTAATCGGCAGTTTCTGGCGACCACGGCAACATTAGGTCGCTACAAGGCCGAGGTCGCGCGAGAGAGAGGTGTAATTATCAATCCGGTGGTTACGGTCGAAGTTTTGAATCAATCCTTTCAGAGTGAAAGAGGAGTTCAGTTTTTAGCCTCCTGTGATCTGGTTTTTGATGCTCTTGACTCGATTCCCTTACGTTTGCAACTGGCGGAACTCTGCTCAGCCCATGACCTTTTTCTGGTTCATGGGGCAGTTGATGGTTGGTATGGTCAGGTTGCCCCAATAGCGCCCGCGTCCGAAACTATGGCTCAGATTTATCCAAGGGCCGCCCCTAAAGCCCCATCTACCGGTCTCGAAAAGCCGGTCGGCAATCTTTCGCCAACCGTAAATGCGGTTGCCGCACTCCAGGTTAGTGCCGGTTTGGCCCGGTTGTTGGACGCTCAAGCAACAAGCTGGTCGACAGGTTGTTTTCTTGATTTGCTGGTGCCCGAGCTGGATTTGTGGTCTTGAAGAGTTTTTGCCGGTGATTGACAACTGATTTTGGTTTGGGGAAAAGTATTCTATAATGTGCGGTATTCACGGTGTTATTTCAGCCCGTATGGAAGCTGGTGCAATCGGGCATAAATTGTCTTTGATGGGCTCGGTTCAGGCCCATCGCGGGCCTGATGATGAGCGTTGCGAGGTCTATGAGTGCGGCCGGCGGCGGGTTGGTTTTGGTTTTGTCCGGCTCTCTATTTTAGATCTTGAAACCGGTATGCAGCCGGTGCGCTCGGTCTTTGATCAGGCCGCCCTGATATGTAATGGACAAATCTATAACTATGTTGAGCTTAAGGCTGAACTTGATGATGTTGAATGGCTGACTAAAGGTGATGCCGAGGTCGCTTTGCAGCGGTTGCGGCGCTTTGGGCCTGAGGCCGCTCTGCAAGCTTTTAATGGTATGTATGCCGGGGCTTTTTTTGATCCCGTAAAGCGCCGCTTGGTTCTTTTTCGTGATCGTTTCGGGATTAAACCACTATACTATCGCGAACTCGACGGCGATTTCTGGTTTGCTTCCGAGATCAAGCCCCTGTTGTCGGCCGGAGGTCGGGCCGAGATTAGAGAAGAGGCCTTTCCTACACTTTTCACGTATCGTTATCTGCCGGGTGAAGAGACCGTTTTTGCCGGGATTAAGCGTCTGCCGCCGGGCTCTTTTCTGGTTTACGATCTTGAGACCGGAATCTATAAAATCGAATCCTATTGGCAGAACAGCTTTCCCGCAGCAATTACTGATAATAGTGAAAAAATCTCTCTTATTGATGCTGAGGAGAGGTTTTATGAACTCTTTTGCGATGCCGTCCGTCTGCGCTTACGTTCCGATGTTGAGGTCGGCAGTTTTTTAAGCGGCGGCATCGATTCTTGTGCGGTCGCGGCGGCGGCGGCCAAGATTCAACCGGAGCTCTCTCTTTTTACGATCGCTTTTAAAGATCGGGCTTATAATGAGCTGCCTGAAGTGCAGAATTTTCTCGCGGCCAGTGGATCGCGTTTCCAAAAAGCAAAGCATAATGTCGCTTTTTGTCAAGAGAGTATCCTGGCGGAACTTCCCGGTTTGGTGCGGGCTTTGGAAGAGCCGATTTTTCTTGGTGCGGTGCTGCCTACCGATCAAGTCTGCCGGATGGCCGCTCAGCGGGTGAAAACCGTGTTAACAGGGGAGGGGGCGGATGAGATTTTTGCCGGGTACCGCAAATTTCTTATCGAAATGGCGGCTCTCGAATATGTTCAGGCAGATCGTTTGGGTCGTTCGGAGCTTGAGCGTAGTTATCCTGAACTGCGAACTTATATTGAGCATCGTGCGGCTGACCCCCTGCAACGCTATATTCAGAGTGAGACTCTTTTCACAAAGCTTGAGTTGTCGCGGCTCTTGAGTTATAAAGATATCGACGTGGCCGGTTTACGAAAACTCAAGGCGGCACCGCTTCTTGATGGTCGGGAACATCCTCTGAATGCGGCTCTGGCGGTTGAAAGTCGCTGTCGGTTGCCCGATTACGTTATTTTAAGGCTGGATAAACTGTCGATGCGGCGCTCGTTGGAGACCCGGACTCCATTTTTGGACTATCGTCTGGCCGAGTTTGCCGCCCGCTTACCGGTCGAATATAAAATTGACCTCAATCAAGGACGTGAGAAATATATCTGTCGGCGTACTTTTTCTCGTTATAAACTGTTGGATGAGCGCAGTGCCTGGCGGCGCAAACAGCCCTTTACCAGTCCTTTGGCAGCTTGGTTAGGCGATGAGAAAGCCTGGCCGGAGGTTGTTTCAGAGGCGCTGTCAGGTGACATGCTTAAACGGCATGGGGTGCTTGATTTAAAGATGGTAAACGAGCTTAAGTCACAGGTTACAACCGCAGGAGTTGGTCCGGCGACCCTGGTTTCGGGAGCCGATCGTCTCTTTGCGG
>JAYEGS010000111.1:0-3837 GCA_034659215.1 Pseudomonadota bacterium
GGCCTACCTGACAGAAAAAATCATGAGAACCGCAGATCATCAGGAATTTATCGCATTAAACGATGATGAACACCTGAAAACTCTGATCGCAGACCCTGAAACCGGCTACGCCACCGGCCTTAAAAGAAACTGAAATGATGGTAATAAAAAAGGAAAAAGAGACTGACTACAGCCTGCGGGAGATGATGGCGATTGCGGCGGCCCGCGAGATTAACGACAAAGAGATTGTCTTTTGCGGAACCGGGATCTCAATGCTGGCGGCGATGGCGGCCAAGAATATCAGTGCCCCGCAAAGTACGATCTTTTTTGAGACCGGGGCGATTGACTCCAGGCTCGAAGAGGTGCCGCTGGCGGTCGCCGATTCGCGGGTCATGCATGCCACTGCCGTTAACGGGGGCTTGGCCGAAGCCTTTGCGACGATGCAAAACCGTTTTACCGGCAGCCGGGTGGTCGGCATCTTGGGAGCCGCCCAGATCGATATTTACGGCAACTTAAATTCAACCGCGATTGGTGACTATCAACAACCCGATATCCGTTTCTCGGGCAGCGGCGGCGCCTGCGATGTCGCTAGTTTTGTCAACCGGACAATCATCTTCATGCAGCACGAAAAACGGAAATTCGTCGAAAAACTCGACTATTTCACGAGTCCCGGCTGGATCGACGGCCCCGGCGGCCGCAAAAGAATCGGCCTCGGGCCGGGCGGGCCCGAGGCAGTCATAACCAATCTGGGAATTTTGCGTTTTGCGCAAGCGAGTAAAAAGATGTACCTAGCCGCAACTTACCCCGGCGTCACGGCCGCAGAGATTCAACAAAATACCGGCTTTACCCTTGATCTGGAAGAGGCCGAAGAGTTCCCCCCACCAACCGCAAAAGAGCTTAAAATCCTGCGCGAACGTTGCGATCCCCAACGCCTGATTTTAGACTAATAGTGTTATTTTTTATGAAAAACTTTCAGGAGTAGGTTTCTCACAACTAACTGCTGGAATATCCCAATCCTTATCGTCTACCCGCGTCGTCAGAACCGGACAGGGAGCGTAACGCACTATCTTCTCGGCAACGCTGCCGAGAAGGATATGGGAGAGACCGGTATGACCATGGGTCGACATAACGATCAGGTCGGCATCAATTTCCTTGGCATACTTAATAATCTCTTCGTAAGGCACACCATGACGCATCTCACCAGTACACTCAATCCCGGAGGTTTCACAGTAACCGGAACATTGAACCACTTCTTTCCTGACCGTCTCCTGGACTTGGGAAATGAATTCACTGCCGACTTCCAGATAGGCATAAGAAGGGATATCCTCGACCACCGACAAAATATGCAAAGATGCCTCAAAGTTGCGGCAAATCTCAACTGCATAACGTAAGGCGCTGCGACTGTTTTGCGAACCATCGGTCAATACCAGAACTTTTTTTATCAGCATCATACCCTCCTTGAATAAGACCCCATAAATGTTATCAACACTAGCTTTCTCTAATTTTCATTAAAGCTGACAAAAGGACAGTTGTCAAGTTCAATTGCCCTGCTTAAGCCGTTTTATCATATCCCGATAATGAAAAAAACGTTCACAATCGAGCAGTCCGGCGAGAGCGCGTGAAGCAATCCGATAACCATTTTCTTCCAAAATAGCCGCCGGATTCAAGCCGCCGATAACCACGGCACCAAAATTTCCTTCGTTAACCGGGATATCCAACAACGATTGTCCCGGCCAACCCAGAGCCATAAACCCGCCCATACCGATATCATCAAGCCTTTTGGCCAAGTTCTCAACCAGATCCCGACTATCGGCAGGAAACTCACGAAAGCTGGCCCCAATCTTGCCGTTTCCGGTAGCGATAGCCCCTTTATAATCAGTCATTCCACTCCGAATAAAAGCTTCCAGAGGATCAAGACTGGTACCATCGTAATTGATGATCTCGACAAAACGAACCGCCTCTTTACCCTGCAATTCGAGCAATCCACCAAAACGAGAGTTCGTGGGAATCCCGTATTGCAACAAAACCCCGTTCAACGTTATTGAACAAACAGTAGCAAAGCCGACATAACCGGGCGGAATGACGGCCCGCCCGATATGCTCACCGGGATAGAGCAGCGCCAAAAGCTCGCCCATGGCAAACCCCTCAGCAAAAACCTTCATAATCTCGGCCGCACAAACCAACAAATCTTTCGGCTTGACCAACGAGACATTAACCACAACCGTACCCGTCTCACGCTCCAGATCAAAACTCATGCGATAGGTCATCTGGTGGATCTTGGCCGAGAGGAAACCGACTTTTTCGATGATTCCGGTCGCTTCCAACTCCTCCATACCACGTTCGCTGATTTGGCGCCCGCGCTTGCCGAAATTTTGGGTCAAACCGGCTTCGTCCATCTTGTGCAGATAGAGCCGTACGGTGCGCTCACTGATCTCATGACCGGTATGCAAAAGTTCGGTCGTAATTTTACGACCGCTCAGCGGTTTGTCAGTCTCTTTAAGAATCCGTAAAATTGCCTGTTCTTTGCGATTCATCTATTCTCCATTTTTTCAATGAGGGCGAAGCGATGTTCAACGTTACCCGCTTTGACTTATAAAAGTCAAGTGCTCAAAGTGAAATAATCATGCTGTGCATATTATACAAAGCCAAATTATTCGGCAAAATTGCCGAATAACTAAAAAATAAAACATTTTTATCAAATACCGCTAAAAAAGACAACATTACCTATTGACAGGGAATAATAGATAATGATAGAGGCGCTGGACTATCTCTTACGTGGCAACAGCTTGCCGTTAACAACCACTACAAAAAAGGAGTCCACCATGATCCAATGGCCGAAATCAAATGACGCTCTAGGTACTACTAACCGGGGCAACCCCTGTGAATCAGGTCTTTGCACGCTCTGTCGATCCGACTGCAAAGGAAAATGTGAAACCTGGCTTTCAAGCATCAGAGGTCGCAAACTCCTCTATCCGAGAGACTTCGGCACGATTACCGCCGGCAGCGCTAACACCACCCATGTCGGGGTTAATTACAACTCCCTGCGGATTCAGGGTTATAACTACGGCGCTCACGGCCTGGCTCAGGGACTCTCCAACGATCCTGATGATTGTATCTTTCCGAATGTTAATATCGAGACCGAATTCGGTCAGGAGATGAAAACCAAATGCCGGATTCCGCTACTCTCCGGCGCCCTCGGTTCAACCTTCATCGCCGCCAAATATTGGGAATCATTTGCCGTCGGCGCCGCCTTGGTCGGTTTTCCGATTGTAGTCGGCGAAAATGTTGTCGGAGTCGACAAGGAGTCAGTTCTCAAAGATGGTAAAATCGTCAACGCTCCCGAACTTAACCGCCGCATCGACACTTTCTTGCGCTACTACGACGGCTACGGCGCGATTATCGTCCAGATGAACGTCGAAGATACACGCAACGGCGTAGCCGAATATATCATCAACAAATACGGCGGCGAGAAAGTCATCATCGAACTTAAATGGGGTCAGGGAGCCAAAGATATCGGCGGTGAGATCCAGGTAACCAGCATTGAATACGCCCAGTTCCTCAAAGGTCGCGGCTACATCGTCGATCCCGATCCGACGCTGCCGGAAGTTCAGGAAGCGTTCAAACATGGCGCCATTCGCTCCTTCGCCCGTCACAGCCGTTTAGGCTACACCAATCTTAACGGGGTTGATGAGGTCAAGGAAGATTTCATGAACTCAGTCGACTATCTGCGCGACCTGGGTTACAAACGAATTACGTTGAAAACCGGCTCCTACGGCATGGAAGCTCTGGCTATGTCGATCAAGTTTGCAACCGAAGCTAAACTTGACCTCTTGACCATCGACGGTTCCGGCGGCGGCA
>JAYEGS010000112.1:0-17617 GCA_034659215.1 Pseudomonadota bacterium
GGCGTCCGGCAAAATTTTATTTGCTGTTTGATAGCAACACCTTCAGTAATTTAAAAAATATTTAAAGGAGTTGTAAGTCCATATACAGGCTGCTTTATTATGTCAAGGCAAATCCTGGTTATTTAGACCGGTTGATCAAGGCAATACCGGCAAGTACGAAAATCCCGCCAGCAATATGGAATGATGCCAGGCCTTCACCCAGGAAACAGAATGAAAGAAGTGCACCCCAGAAAGGCATTAAGTGAATATATAGCCCGGCTTTGACAGGACCCATTTGGATAACCCCCTTATTCCAGCAAAGAAAGGCGAGAACAGAGGCAAAGATTATAATGTTCTGGTTGTTTAAATTAGGACCTTAGTCCTATCTGGAACCCATTTTGACTTCAAGGTAAAAAAGCCTGACGTAATGAGTGTCGGGCTTTTCATGTATTTGTCACTTTTTGGTTGACTGTTATAGTTGACTGTTATAGCTGTAATGAGTTCAAGGTTAGTAAGTTAAGATGATCGAGAAAGCCAAGTTTTCGGGTTTTGGAAAAGAGAGGATATAGATGGGAAAGAAATATTTTTTTGTGGTTTTTGTTGTCGTTTTGCTGGCTTTGACGGGCTGTGCCGAATTCCAGAAAACAGATCTCGGTAGGCCATCTTCGGTCGGAACCCTGCAACGGCCTTCGGGTTTGGATATTGCCGAACCCGAATCGTTCTGGCAGAAACAGGCCGAACAACTTGAACGATTGGGAGATTATTCCGGTGCCTGTCGCGTTGTGAGGGAGCGTTATCTGCGTTCTCCCGATACGGAAGTTGGTGATCGTTTTTCATTGTTACTCTCTTATTTGACGGATGAGCAGGTTGCGGACTGGTGGTCTCAGGAGAGTGATGCAGATTTATCGTGTCGGGTAACGGCGGAATATTTTCTGCGCCTGCGGCGTCAGCCCGCTGTCGGATTGCCGGAAGCTGCTGAACAACTCCTCTTGGAGCTGGCGCGAAAGCTGAGCTCGGAGTGCGACGTCAGTGAGGATTTCAGAAGCGAAGCTCAGGATTTTCTCCTTTTTCATCAAGCTTTGACCCGTATGGAAGAATTTACGATTGGTTGTCTTCTGCCTTTAAGTGGTTCCAACGCGGCGGCCGGTGAGCGTCTTTTACGGGGGATGGAGTTGGCGCTGGGGGTTTATCCTGAGGTTCCTGCTGAAATGTCTGAAGTGCAAGATGAAGCTAAGATTGATGACTCTCCAAAAACTTCGGTAATGGTCTCAGTTGTTGACGCTGCACCGCTAGCGGAAATTGATTCGGACGCTACGCTGGAACCGGCTACCGGGGTAGTTTTAGCGTCTAAACCGCAACCACAACCTCTACCTCGTTTACGTTTGCTGATCTACGATACTGCCGGTGAGGGCGAACGGGCTCGGGCCGGGGTTCGTTATCTGGTGAATGAAAAGAAAATTGATCTGTTAGTCGGCCCTTATACTGGAAAAGCGGCCAATTATGCCGCCGTGGAGGCCCAGAGTCTGGGCGTTACCATGATTAGTTTAAGTCCCTTGCTGCGCAATCTTGAGCGTTATGACAATGTTTTTTTACACTACCCGACAATTCGTAATCAGGCGGTTTCACTGGCCGGTTTGGCGATGACCCGGATGGGTTTAAAAGATTTCGCCATGCTTGTGCCCAAGAACCGTTATGGACGTGAGTTTGCTGCAAACTTTACCGCTCAGGTTACAGCTTGGGGCGGCCAGGTGGTGCGGCAGGTCTATTATGATTCCAGCCGCCCCGATTTTGGCCCCGCAATTCGTGAAATGATCGGTTCAGAGCGCTATCGCCGTTTCAAAGAGAAACGCCGGGAGTATGAGGTTTGGTCGAAGGAGCGTCAGCGTCAAATGGAAAAGGCCGAAAATGGCGGTGAGGAAGAGGAAGATAGTTTGGCGGCGCTGGCCCGCGAAATTGGTCTTGAGGGTAATGATCTTGAGCTTTTTGACGGTGCCGAAGAGTTGATGCCGCGGCCTTTGCTCAATTGTGATTTTGAAGCTATTGTCGTACCTGATCGAGCGCAAACCTTGAAATTGCTGATTCCTCAGCTCGCTTTTTACGATCTTGAGGAGTGTTGGCTGCTCGGCGGACGTTATTGGAATAGCCCGGAGTTGCTGGACTCGGCCTCAGAGTATGCTGATGGTGCACTTTTCGTCGATGCTTTTTGTGCAAGTTGCGCCGATGCTTCCCCGGAACTTACAGCTTTTCAAGAACGGTTTTCGGCTCTTTATCAGGGCGAGAAGCTCAGTCTGCTTGAAACCTATGGTTTTGATACGATTATGCTGCTTCGGCAGTTATTTGCTGAGATCGGGCCGGAACCCGATGCCGAAACCTGGCGCCAGGCCTTGGCCGATTGTCGCAATCTGCCCCTGGCCTCCGGTCTCACGACCACGCTAGGTGATGGAGAGATAGCCAAACAGCTCTACCCGTTGACTTTCAGGAAAGGCCGCATCGAGGTAGTTGATGAGAGCTGCTATTAAAGAAAACTTGTCACTATTCAGCATTTGTGAGGATGACCGATGAACAATACTTTAACTGCTGTTGCCGGATTAAAAGTAGGACACTACACCGATAAAGAAGGTGAGACCGGTTGCACCGTAATTATTGCTGCCGATGGAGCCGTAGCTGGAGTCGATGTGCGCGGTGGGGCACCCGGAACTCGTGAAACCGATCTTATGAGTCCGGTTAATACGGTTACCACAATCCATGCCGTAATGATTGGCGGCGGGAGTGCTTACGGTCTCGCCGCTGCCGATGGGGCGATGCGTTGGCTGGAGGCGCAGGGAACTGGTTTTGATGTGGGACTTGGTGTCGTTCCAATTGTTCCTGCTGCCGCATTGTTTGATTTGCTGGTCGGCGATTTTAAAGCCCGTCCTACCGCCGAAGATGGCTATACTGCCTGTGAAAACGCTACTGACGATCCGGCGCCGATGGGTCTGGTTGGTGCGGGAACCGGAGCAACAGTCGGAAAACTGTATGGAATGCCAACCGCCAGTCCGGCCGGACTCGGGAGTGCCGCCCGCACGCTGGACAATGGCGTAACTGTTTCAGCGTTGGTTGCAGTCAACGCTTTTGGTAACATCGTCGATCCTGATTCAGGAAAAATTTTGGCCGGGACTAAAAATCCTTCAGGAGAGGGCTTTGTTGATATCATCGAGAAAATGAGCGGCGATCTTTCGGGGACGATGTTCGCGTTTGGGCAAAATACGACGTTGGCGGTGGTTGCAACCGATGCTGTAATGAGCAAATCCGAAGCCACAAAAATGGCGCAAATGGCCCACAACGGACTGGCCCAAACCATTCGCCCGGTACATACGCCGCTAGATGGTGACACGGTTTTTGCTTTGGCTACAGGCAAATCCGGAAAATCGGCAAACCTCACCGTTCTCGGAGCCGTCGCCGCTGATGTTCTGGCCCAGGCGGTATTACGGGCGGCAAGTCGTTGATGCCGTCATCAATTGGCATAAGTGGTAAAAAAAACGACTTTTAAGCTTCGGCAAATTCAGGAAATAGAGTGCTCAAATCCTGACTCGCCGAATCACGCAAACAGCGCTGAAAAAGGATGATGCATGTTTTTGATTGCTGATGTTGGATTTTTGCAATAATTCTATGAGCCAGTTTTGGTTCACAGCTTTTAATCAGAGCCCGGCGTCGGTCATGGAAATCCCATACTTTTTCAGGGTTTCTTGAAAAAGCTTCTTGGCAGGCGTAGTCCTGATAGTTGTAATCTTTCCAAACGCCACCAACCCCGCGATAGGTTGGAATCCCACTTTCAACCGAAATCCCGGCCCCGGTAAAAAAGACGATACGTTTGTATTTATCCACTATCAAGATCTCCGTTAGAAATTCTCAAAAAACCAATGACGGCAATGGCGGGGTCGAACCTCTTTTTATATTAGCATCAAGATGTTTATTCTAAAACGGCTCCGACTGTTATGACAACCCCTGACCCCTTTTACTCAATTTAACTCATTTAACTACTGGACCAATTCTATTGACTAACATAAAAAATCGCGCTATATTTGTTAAAAAGACTATCTTTGAAGAAAAAAGGAGTCCTTGTTATGCAGATGAACGTTTCAGTAACTTCCGAGCTCTACGAACTTGTTCAACGCAAGGTTCAATCCGGCCTCTACGGGAGTGCCAGTGAAGTTGTTCGGGATGCCCTTAGACGCATGGATGAACGGGCGATCGTTGACGCAGCTTGGAGCGAATTAAATGAGACCCTGGAAGTAGCTTCAGGAAGTGGTCGAAGTCCGCACTCTGTCAGAGATGTAATCTCGCGAATTCGTTGCGGGAGTGACGAATGAATCCAGGTCGATATTGGTTGACTCGATCGGCGGAGGATGATTTGGCCGATATAGTGAAATACACGCTCGATACCTGGGGTGAAAAACAACTGGAGGTTTACCGGTATCGTCTTGAAAAGCGACTGGATTTTTTGGTTGAATTTCCCGAACTTGGAAGAAACCATCCCATGCTGCGCAACGATTTCCGATACGTGGTGGAAGGTAAGCATTATATTTTCTACCGCTGTGTCGATCCAGACATTGAGGTTTTGCGCTTTCTACACTGTCGCTCCGACATTATCAGCAAGCTCTCTGCTTACCTATGAGAACCCCGGTCCCAGAGAAAACCAGCAATGTCGCAGCAATGTCGGGTCGAACCCCTTTTCTTCCTGCTTTTCTTCAATATGTTACGTCATTTTTTCAGACTCAATGAGAGGCCTTAGGGCAAGTTAGAAAGTTGAGTGAATATAAAAATGACGGGGTCTGAAAATGACCCAATATCTCGGGTTGTAATTATCTAACCGGACAGTACTGGCTTTCACCGCGCGATTTACAACAAAAGGCCGCAACCCAAAATGTTTGGGTTGCGGCCTTTTGATTTTCTTGTTTCTAAACGGGATTTTACTCTTATCCCGCGACTCGCATATAGATCAGGGCGTAGAGGAAGAGGAAAATCAGGGAGGCGCAGACGCCGATGCCGACCGGTATGCGGTAATTTTTTTCGTCGTAGGGGGGTTGGACAAGTTCTGACATCGTTTTTTCTTGACCGATTAGTGCGAACCAGACAATTTCGAGCAGGGCGTAAGGGTGTTTGCTTAAAATTGCGATCGCTTTGGTTTTATTGGCAAAGGCGGTTTGGACAAGGTTGCGCAATCGATTCAAAGGGTAGGTGCAAAAGAGGAGGATGGAGTAGCCGAAGACTCGATAAAACCAGTCGGTATCGAGTGAGATCGATTTTTTGCCGGCCATCAGTTTGTTGGTGTAGAGGCAGAAACCGGCCAGCGTCAGCAGTAACAGTTGCAATGAGGCGACAACGTGGCTCGGGGCGTAGGGGTGGAAATGAACCTCGTAGGGCAGGATCTTATAGAGAGTTTGCGGGAAAATTCCGGTGATTATGCATAACAGAGCCCCGAGGCCCATGCCGACCCGCATGTTTAAAGGCGGCTCTTTGACATCGGCAATCTCATCTTCAGTGCCGTCGGATTTGCCGAACCAGACGCCCCAGGGGAGTTTGAGACCGACGCTTAGAAAGGTGCCGACTGAGGCTAAGTGCAGCATCAGTTCGATGACCGGACGATGGGCGTAGCCGGCGGCGGCGACAATCATGGTTTTGCTGACAAAACCGTTAAAGAGAGGGACTGCCGAGATCGAGAAGGCTCCGACCATATAGAGCACTAGGGTTATCGGCATTTTTTTATAGAGATTGCGGCCTTTAAGGTCGAGGATATTGCGGCGCCCGGTAACGTAAATTACGGCTCCCATACCCATAAAGAGCACGGCTTTATAGATGATATGGCAAAAAGCGTGGGCTCCGGCCCCGTTGATTGCCATTTCGGTGCCGAGTCCGACGGCGCAGACCATGTAGCCGACCTGGCTGACGATGTGGTAGGCCAGGAGGCGGCGGATATCTTTTTCAATGACCGCGTAGATAACCCCGTAAAGGGTCATGGTCGCTCCGAGCCAGATTAAGAGCTCAGTTCCGGCATAACCTCGGGCCAGAACATAGACTGCACTTTTGGTCGTAAAGGCGGTCATAAATACGCTGCCGGTAATCGTTCCTTCCGGATAGGCGTCGGGCAGCCAGGCGTGGAGGGGGGGGACGGCGGCGTTGATAAGGAAACCGAAGAGGATAAATTTGGCCGACAGTGTGCTCAGGTCAAAAGGGTTAAAGGCGATTGAGCCGGTAGTTGAAACCTGCATGACAATCCCGCCTAAAAGAATTGCCCCGCCAAAAAGATGAACCATGGCATAGCGAAAACCGGCTTTAAGCGAGGCTGGAGTTTTATTGTACCAGATCAAAAAGACCGAGGCCGCGGCCATAATTTCCCAGAAGAAAAAGAGCGAGAAGAGGTCGCCGGCAAAGACCACGCCTAAAGTACTGCCGACATAGAGATAGGCGAAAACATGTTGGCCCATCTCTTTGATGTGGATGGCGTAGACCATGCTGATAAAGGAGATGATAACAAAGATATAGGCAAAAAGCAGGCTTAAGCGATCGACGCGGCCTAAGATTAGTTCATAATCAAGAAATTGTATCTGCCAGTAGACCCCCTGCGGCATCCGCAAAAGCATAGTCATGGCGAAAATCGGAATCAGCAAGGCCAGCATTTGCTGCAGCCGCCGCACGCGAATCAGTGGGATCAGCAGAGCTCCGATGATGTAGATAAAGGCTGGTGGAATATTAATCATGATTATAGTAGTCCTTGTCTTTCAGGAGCCAGTTGTGACCGAGCCACTTGGCAAAGACAATCAGCAGGATAGAGCCGAAAAAGCCGAAGAAGATATCAAATACGGGGATCTTCTGCCACCAGAAATGAGGATGCGGATTGGGGAACAAAAACCCTAAGAGAAAGAGTACAATAATGGCTGCCAGCATGATGCGGCGGAGTGTGGTTTTCATCTCATCCTCCGAGAACGTTGGTCACGGCGAGCCGGACAATGTTGAAGAAGTTGAGGAAAGCGTTAGGCATGATTCCGAAAATAACCGAAAATGTTGCGGTCAAACATAAAGGTATGACCATGAGCATGGGGGCTTCGTCGATCTTGTCAGCAACATCAGGCAGCGGTTTTTTGAAGTAGCCATTATAGATTATGGGAAAAAAGAAGGCGACATCAAGCATGGCGCTGGTCAGAATGACAAAGAGAAATACAAGCTGATGGGTTTCGACGGCACCAAGGCAGAGAAACCATTTACTGATAAAGCCGTTTACTGGCGGGAGTCCGCAAAGCCCCATCGCGCCAATCGCAAAGGCGGCAAATGTAAAGGGCATCTGCCGACCCAGGCCGTCAAGTTGACTGACATGATCTTTTCGGGTTTTGGCATAAATGGCTCCGGCGCAAAAGAAGAGTGTGATCTTCATAAAGGCGTGGTTGGCGAGATGGAGAATACCGCCGGTCATCGCGTTTTTACTCAAAAGGCTGACACCTAAAATTATCAGGGCAAGATTGTTGATTGTGGAGAAGGCGAGCCGTCGTTTGAGATGATCCTGTCCTAAAGCGAGCAACCCGGCCGCAACCACGGTAAATGCGACAACCCCGGCCAGGATTGTCCAGACCCCGAGTTGGTGCAGAAGTTCGGGCCCGAAAACAAAAAGGATTACCCGAACACAGCCGAAAACCCCGGCTTTAACCACGGCTACCGCATGCAACAGGGCGCTGACCGGGGTCGGGGCGACCATGGCTGATGGGAGCCACTCATGAAAGGGCATGATTCCGGCTTTGACGCCGAAACCGGCAATGAACATGACGAGAAGTAGGATCAGTAATCCGGGGGGGCCGTGGCCGGCGAGAAAACCGCCGCCGGTAAAATCGAGCGTGCCGGTCAGTGAGTAGGTGATACCGATCGCCAACAGCAGCGTACAACCCGCGGTCAGTGTATAGACCAGATATTTACGCCCGCCTTTGATCGCACTTTCATCCTCATGGTGGATGACCAGCGGCCAGGTCGCAATTGTCAGGATCTCATAGAATATCAGCAGGGTCAGCAGGTTACCGGCAAAAGCGACGCCGATGGCCGAAGAGAGGCACATGGCAAAGCTGAAAAAATAGCGACTTTGACCATGTTCCTTGAGGGTTCTGACATAGCCGATTGAGTAGAAAGAGGTCGGAATCCACAAGGTTGCGGCGACCACGCCAAAGAGCAGGCCGAAGGCGTCGACTCTAAATTGCAGGGCGACCCCGGGCAGCAGGGTGATCAGCGTATACTCAATGGTTTTGCCCGCAAGTACGGGTTCAATTAGAGAGAAGACCAGGGCGAATTTGATCAGCGCCGCCAGGATCGTCCAGAACTCCCTTAAATTGCGGGCCTTTTCGCCGGTCAAAAGGATCAGAAAAGCGGCAATCATCGAGACCAGTACAGCCCACAACGGTTTCGCCGAATAGATCACTTCACCCATGAATCACAAATCCTTAATTTAAAATTGGTAACTATTCAGCGTAAGTAGAAAAGTATCGTATATTGATGAATCTCAGCAAATTTTGGGGACATAACCCGATTCTCCGAAGGAAATCGGGATTGTGTACCCTGAATTTGCGGGTTAGCTGAATAGTTGCAAAAATTGTCCGTCTTAAAAAATTGCCGGTACTGCATGTTGAATTACTGCAGTAATAATTTTTCCACTTAGAGGGCCCAGAATAAGAATGGCGGCGGCCGTGACCAAGATCGGGATCAACATGCTCGCCGGAGCCTCATCGCGGGCGATAACTTCTTCCTCATGATCGTGCCCATGGGCTCCGCCGCCCAGCGGCGCTAAATAAGCTTTTTCAATGATACGGAAGAAAAGCACCGCATTAACCAGACTGCTGCCCAGTAACGTAATCGCAAAAACCCACTGTTTGGCCGCAATCGTCCCCATGATCAGATACCATTTACTAAAAAAACCGCAGGCCGGGGGAATGCCGCACATCGAGAGGGCGACGATGACAAAAGCGGCCATCGTATAGGGCATCTTTTTGTTAAGATTCTGGAAATGATAGATCTCTCGGCCGTGGCCTTTATAGGAGATGGCTCCGATCACGAGAAAGAGGCAGAAGATCATGCAAGCGTCATTAACGATATGCAGGATAGCCCCGGTCAGGCCGTCCCGATTCATGACGCTGATACCCATGACAATATAGCCGACCTCGGCAACCATGACATAGGTTACCATTCTTTTGATGTCGGTTTGGGCCAGGGCTTTGATGCCGCCGACAATGATGGCAACCACCGCCAACCAGCCGAGAATTGTGGCTACTGGTACAATTGAGATGGTAAAATCGGGTTGAAAAAGGGTGAACATGATGCGAATCAGGAGATAGGCCGCGACTTTAGTCATCAGCGGGGCAATCAAAGTGCTGACTGAATTTGGAGCGGTAGTATAGGCGTCCGGCATCCAGAAGTGGAGCGGAAAAAGGCCCATTTTAATGGCGACGCCGGTGGTGAAAAAGGCAAAGCCGACAAGAATCATTTTGGAGTGGTAAAGATCGGGCAGAATGGTCGCGAGATCGGCAATGTTAAGGGAGCCGGTCGCCATATAGAGATAGCCGACTCCAAGCAGATAGAAGCTGGCGCCGATGGTGCCGATGATGATGTAGTTGAACGTCGCCATCGGCGCACCGTCTTCTCCGTGAGCGATAAGGCCGTAGCCGGAGAGTGAGCAGATTTCGAGAAAGACAAAAATATTAAAAAGATCGCCGGTAATGACAATGCCCATCAGTCCGGTAATCTGGAGCAGGAGCAAGGTGTAGAAGTGGGGTTCTTTACCGCGCATCTCGATCGCGGCCCCGGCTTTTGCGTTAATGGTTGCGAGCAAGCCGATGACCGCAATCAAAACCAGCATCAGGGCGCTTAAGTGGTCAATCCGATATTCGATACCCCAGGGCGGCGCCCAGCCTCCGAGATGATAACCGAAGGGGCCGCTGCTGATAACCCGTAAGAGCGAGCCGATAGAGGCATAGACCGGCACGGCCAGCATCATCAGGGCCCATGGGCGGCAGAGATGGCGGTAGCGCCAACCGATAACCGGGGTCAGGAAGGCCCCAAGTAAAGGGGCAATTATGATTAAAGCAGGAAGTTGATCACTCATTAAATATTATTTTTTATAGGTTCAGGTTGTAAGTTTTGGTCAGGTGCCTAACGTCTTATATGCAGCGGCCTCTTTTCTGATCGCCATGATCTCATCTTCTTCTAAAGTGTGATAACGTTTGTATATAAGGATAAGCGTTGCCAGAGCCACCCCGGTAGTTGCGATTGAGACCACAATTGCGGTCAGCATCAGGACATGGGGCAGGGGGTTTAGGTAGTCGGCTACCTGAATGAGCGGTTCTCCATGGCCGTGACCGTCACCCATAAGAATGGGAACCGTGGCCCCGCCTTTCTTGACCCCGATGGAGACGAAAAGGAGGATAATGGAGGTCTGGAAAATGTTCATACCGATCAGTTTTTTGACCAGATTGCGTTTACCCATCATGGCGTAAAGGCCGATCATCATGAGGACAACATAGATCCAGTAATTATATTTGGCTAAAATGTACTCAAGCATCTATTTGTCCTCGCTTGTTTTTTCTTTGCGAATACGGCGCAGGAGAAAGAGGCAGGAGATTGAGGCCGTAAAAATGACGGCTGCCTCGCCTAACGTGTCGTAGCTCCGGTAGTCGCCCAGAACCGCCGAAACAATATTTGGGGTGGCGGTCAGCTTGGTGGCTTCGAGGATATAGCGGGGTGAAACATGAGAGTTAGCCGGTGAGTTGGGGTCGCCCCAGGCCGGCATATCATGGGTGCCGTAAATCAGCAGAGCCCCGGTCATGATGACCGCAATCAAGGAGATCCATTTGAACCAGTTCTTCATCAATCCTTAGACCTCCGGGAGGTTTTGTTGATAGCTGCAATAAAGAGTACCGTACCAATTCCGGCACCAACCGAAGCTTCGGTAAAAGCGACATCAACAGCTCCCATTTCAGTCCAGAGCAGACACATGAAAAAACTGTAGGCTCCAAGAATAATGACGGCACTCATAAGATCTTTGATGTTGATGGCGGCAATCGCACAGATGACAATAAAGGTGAGCAGGATAAGATCAAGTTGCCAGATCATGGAGTATTCTCCTTTTTCGTCCAGGGTTTGACGCCGCAGCGAAAAGCCGCCCGGCAGATCGAATGGGTGCCGGTCGGATTAGCAAAAAAGACGAAGACCGCGATCAAGAGAAGTTTAAAGCTGTCAAGGCATAATCCATGATGAATAGCCAGGCCGCAGAGGCAGAGAAGGACAGCTAAGGTATCACTTTTGCCGGTCGCATGCATGCGGGTGTAGAAATCGGGGAAACGTAAAATTCCGATGGCACCGGTCATAAAGAAGAAGCAACCCAGGCAGATAAAAAGTATGGCTATGGCGTCGGCGATATTCAACTAGATCTCTCCTTCCATTTCAAAATAGCGAGCCGCGGCCAGAGTACCAAGGAAATTAAGAATGGCGTAGACCATGCTGATATCAATAAACATGGCGACTCGTTCGTAGAGAAAACCCATCAAGATGAGGATTACCAGGGTTTTGGTGCCGATGGCACCGACTGCAACCATGCGGTCGATAACCGTAGGGCCGACAATCGCCCGGTAGAGGCAGGGCAGAATCATGAGGCAGAGGAAGAGGCTGATGCCGAGGAAGAAACTATCCATCTATTGTATCCTCAGGTATTGTATCTTTCGCCGGAGCATCCTCAGGTTTTATCAACATTTCAGAGGGCTCATCCGGGAGTTCGCCGGCCGTGGCAATATCGAAGAATATGGAGGTCATGCAGGCCATGACCGCCATGCCGACACCGATTTCAATGCCTAAAATACCGAGTGATCGAGCTTGGGGAGTGCCGACCTTGAGGAAAATGTCGAGTTTTTCGTAGTCCAGAAAATTACCCCCCAGAAGCAGACATAAGAGACCTAAACCGCCATAGATAAAGACCCCGGAACTACAAAGCATGGTGGTCAGCTTTTCAGTAACCTTGGACATGGTTCTGCGTAAGCCGAAGGCCAGAGACAGCAAGACAATGCTGGCTGCCAGAATGACGCCGCCCTGAAAACCACCGCCCGGCGAATAGTGGCCGTGAGCAATGACGTAAAGGCCATAGATCTGAATGAACGGTGTAAAGATGCGGACAATGGTTTTGACGATCAGGTTGTTGGCTTCGGCGGCCAGCATGGTGCCGGCCCTCTCCCGGGCGTGGGCGACCGGAAGAAATACTTTTTCAATGCGGTTTTCCATGTCGCCGGTTAATAGATCATCGGCAACCTTGCTGTCGATGGCATGGACATAGAAGGTATTATCATTTAGGTCAATGGTGATAGTTCCGGGCGTCAGGGTAATGGAGTTGGCGAAGGTAACCAGGGCAAGTCCGTTAGTTAATTTGGTTTTGTAGGGGACGAAGTGCGGGTTCAGTCGGCTGATTGGTGAAAATACCAGTTTTGCTAAATAGATATTGGAGACTATGATCTGATAAAGATGCCAGGGTATATAGGTTAGCAGGCGTGGAATTATCAGGTGAGAGTCTGCAGCTCCGACGTGAACAAAAAGGAAATCACTTGAGGTGTAGGAGACCAGCAGGCAGCAAAAAACTCCGATCGAAATATGGAAGATATCGTAATGGCCGGAGAGCAGGAGCCAAAAGAGAAAAAGCAAGATGAAAGAGAGTAAAAAATGTCTTACCTGCTCAAGCCGTTTTTGTGAAAAAACGGCTTGGTAGGAAGTGAGAGGCGCAAACAGCTTAGTTTGGATTTTAGGGCTTTCATTGTTCATTGTCTGCCGGATTATTAATAGATTTTATAGAATGAACTTAGCTGTAAACTTACAACTTTTAATTATTTTTTGTCAAGATATTTTTTCCCCAAAATTTTGAATAAAATCATGTTTTATTGAGAGCTGAAATAGTCGTAAAAAAAACTTGACTTAGAAAGCTTCGATATGGTAACTAAGCGCCGCTTTTAGGCCGGTAATATCGGTTGGGTTTTTTTACCTGATCACTGCTTCATTGACCCTTTCCCCATGGCCTTTAGTTCTTTGTTGTGCAGACATTATATATGTTGTTGATAGATATAATTTTAGGAGTAGAGCACTGTGATAGATATTAATGCGACATTATTCATCCAGTGGGGTATATTTGTTGCCCTGATGGTTTTTCTCCATTTTTTCCTGTTCAAGCCGGTTCTGCGGGTGGTTGATGCCCGGCAGGCCAAAGTTGAGGGGACTTTCGCTGGGGCGAAAGAACTTCAGACTAAAGCTGACAGTGATCAGGTAGAGTACCAGGCCAAGCTCGCCAATTCTAAAGAGAAAATGTTTGCTCGCACAGCGGCTATCCGCGAGAGCGCTGCGAAAGAGTCTAAAGCACTCATGGAAAAAGCCCGGGAAGAAGCTTTAGCTCAGGTTGAATCCACGAAAGAGCGAGTTCGTCACGATACTGAGGTTGTGCGAAAAGAGCTGGTTGCTAATGTCGATGTTCTGGCACGTGAAATTGCCGGTAAAATTCTTGAGAGACAAATTTAACCAGTACTTTAAGGATTTAAAGGGAAAAGACGGGATGAGTAGTCGAGGAATGAGAATTGCCGGGAAGGTTTTACTGGCGGCCCTGTTGGTTGGGGTGACGGTTGTCGCAGTTGGGGCTTCCGAGGCCGGCGCCGCTGAGCATAAGAGTCTTTATACAATACTGGCTGAGGATCCAATGCCTCTGCTTAAAGATTTTCTTTGGCGGGTTCTGAATCTTGCTGTTTTGCTCTGGGTTATCATTAAGTTTGCAGGCAAGCCGGTGCGCGAGTTTTTTGCCGGGCGTCGTGAAACCCTTTTAAAGGGGGTGCAGGAAGCTCAGGAAGCAAAAGCAGCCGCTGAAAAAATCTTCAGTGAATATCAGGCCAAACTTGCCGGACTGGAAGATGAATTGCAGGAGATGGAAAAACGCTCTCAATTGGAAGCCGAGCGCGAAAAAGAGAGAATGCAGCAAGAGACTGAGACCTTGGTTGCCAAACTTCAGCAGCAGGCCCGGCAGATGGCCGATCAGGAAGTCGCCACCGCCCAGCGGACTTTACGTAATGATGCTGCCCGTTTGGCGGTTGAAGTGGCGGAACGTCTGGTGAAAGAGAATGTCAGTGACGCCGACCGTCAACTGATGGTCGAAAACTATCTCGAAAAAGTAGTGGGGGCGTAAAGTTGATACGCGATATTATTGCCAAAAGATATGCTAAAGCCTATTTTGCTTTAGCCCAGGAGCAGGATCGTTTGCTTGAAGCACAGACTGAGTTAAATGAGTTCGTCGCTTTTCTTGAGGGACAGTCGGAGCTTAGTGAAGTCCTTTACAATCCGGTTTTTGAGATTGCGCAGCGTAAGGCGGTTTTAAACGCCCTGCTTGACAAACTTGAAGTGTCGCCCACTTTACGTAGTCTTCTGGGTTTGTTAGTCGATAAGAATAAAATCGCCTATGTTGATCTGGTAGCTGATAATTTCAGCCAGTTAGCCGACAAAGCTGAAGGACGGCTTAAGATCGAAGTCAGCAGTGCCACAAAATTGACTAAAAAAGTTTTAAAAGATCTCCAGCAAGAGTTTTCGCGTCTGACCGGGAAAAAGGTCGAGCTCGAAGTTGAAATTGACAAGTCGCTTATCGGGGGCATTGTCGCTCGTTACTCTGGGATGGTTTATGATGGTAGTATCAAGACTCAGTTAAATCGTTTTGGCGAGGCCCTGAGAGCTTAGAGTTTGAAAATATGATCTGTGACAACAGGTCTTTTGTAAGTTTAGATAGTTTAGAACGGTTACCTTTATATTAAGAACTGTTTTTTAGGGAGTAGTAAGAGGCCATGGAATTACGCGCTGAAGAGATAAGTCAGATTATCAAAGATCAAATTGAAAACTATGAGAAGAAAGTTGAGGTCAGTGAAACCGGAACTATCCTGACGGTTGGTGATGGTATCGCACGGATCTACGGACTTGAAAATGCCATGGCCGGAGAGCTGTTGCTCTTTCCCCACGATATTTACGGAATGGTGCTTAACCTTGAAGAAGATAATGTCGGGGCGGTTCTATTCGGTGAGGATATTGAGATCAGTGAGGGCGACGAAGTTAAGCGAACCGGTCGGATTGTTGAAGTCCCGGTTGGCGAAGCTCTTTTAGGGCGCGTCGTCAATGCCCTGGGTCAGCCGATTGACGGAAAAGGTTCAATTGATACTGATTTGAGCCGCAGAGTCGAAATCAAAGCACCGGGGATTGTTGATCGTCAGTCGGTTCATGAACCTCTGCAGACCGGTCTTAAAGCGATTGACTCAATGGTACCGATTGGCCGGGGCCAGCGTGAACTGATTATTGGTGACCGCCAGACCGGTAAGACCGCTGTCGCCATTGATACTATCATTAATCAGAAAGATACCGATGTTTACTGTATTTATGTAGCGATTGGGCAGAAACGTTCAACCGTTGCTCAGGTTGTGGCCAAGCTCGAAGAGTATGGAGCGATGGAGTATACGACCGTGGTTGCGGCGACCGCGAGCGAGCCTGCACCGTTGCAGTTTATCTCTCCCTACACCGGGGTAACCATGGGAGAGTATTTTCGCGATAATGGCAAGCATGCTTTGATCATCTATGATGATCTTTCAAAACAGGCTGTGGCTTATCGTCAGCTCTCTCTGTTGCTGCGTCGCCCGCCGGGACGTGAAGCTTATCCCGGTGATGTTTTCTATGTCCATTCCCGCCTGCTTGAGAGAGCCGCTAAAATGAGTGATGAGCGTGGTGGAGGTTCCCTGACGGCGTTGCCGATTATTGAAACTCAGGCTGGTGATGTCGCCGCCTATATTCCGACCAACGTTATCTCGATTACTGATGGTCAGATCTTTTTGGAATCCGATCTCTTCTATTCCGGTATCCGGCCGGCAATTAACGTCGGACTTTCGGTTTCTCGGGTCGGGGGTTCGGCTCAGGTGAAAGCCATGAAGCAGGTTGCCGGTACTCTGCGCCTCGATTTGGCTCAGTATCGTGAGATGGCCGCCTTTGCTCAGTTTGGTAGTGATCTTGATAAAACGACCCAAGCTATGTTGGCCCGCGGTGTTCGCCTGGTTGAACTGCTTAAACAGGATCAGTATAGTCCGTTGCCGATGGAGAAACAGGTTTTTATCATCTACGCCGCAATTAACGGTTTTGTCGATGATTATGAAGTCTCGGAACTACTTCGCTATGAAGCAGAATTGAACGATTTTGTGGCGGCAAATTATAGTTCAGTTTTGGATGAGATCAGAGATAAGAAGAACATTGATGATGATCTCAAAGCCAAGGTCGAAGATGTTTTAAAAGCCTTTAAAGAGGTTTTCAAAGCTTAGGGTTTATCCCGATTCGGAACCTCCGGTACTCTTTAGAACCGGAGTAAGGTGAGTAAAGTCTTTGGCTGGGGCAGGATACTAGATAGATGGCAAATCTAAAAGATATCAGAAAACGAATAAGCAGCGTCAAGAGTACGCAGCAGATCACCAAAGCGATGCAGATGGTGGCCGCCTCTAAACTTAAGAGGGCCCAGAATAGTGTCGTTCAGGCCCGTCCTTATGCAACCAAGATGAGTGATGTGTTGGCTAGCCTTGCAGTTCGCGTGAAGCCCGGCAAGCATCCTTTGCTTGAGCGGCGTGATGAGAAAAAGATTGAGTTGCTGGTGATTACTTCGGATCGGGGCTTGTGTGGTGGCTTCAATACTAATGTGACCAAAGCGGCGGACTCTTTTCTTAAAGAGAAGGGAGATGGTTGCGAGGAAATATTATTGAGTGTTATTGGTCGTAAGGCCCGTGATTACTACCGGCGTCGTGATTGGGAGTTTAAAACCGAGGAACTCAATCCCGGCTCTGCCGACTTCAGTCAGGCGGAAAGTATTGGTCGTACGGTGATTGATCGTTACGTTGAGGGTGAAACCGATGCCGTCTATGTTGCCTTTACCGAGTTTAAGTCGGCGATGACGCAAAATATTGTGGTCAAACGTCTCCTGCCTCTGGAACCCAAAGTTCTGGCCGAGGATGAGGTTCCGGTAGAGTACTTGTATGAGCCATCAGAAGACGCCCTGCTCGCGGATATTATACCTCGTTACATTTATACTCAGGTATTCAGCATGTTGCTTGAATCGATTGCCAGTGAACATGGTTCACGGATGACGGCTATGGATTCCGCAACCAAAAATGCGATAGAGATGACAGCTAAACTGACATTACTCTATAACCGGGCCCGGCAAGCGGCAATTACTACGGAACTGATGGAAATTGTCAGCGGCGCGGAAGCGCTTAATTAATCAATAAAGTTCACGGATTATAATATAATTTGTAATTATTCAGCGTAAGTAGAAAAGTACTTGATATTGATGGATTTCAGTGAATTCTGGGGACATAACCCGATTCTCCGAAGTAAATCGGGATTGTGTACCCTGAATTTACGGGTTAGCTGAATAGTTACTATAATTTTTAGTGAAAAATCGAATAAGAGGTACAAGGGAATGAGCGATAAGAATATTGGCAAAATAACCCAGGTAATTGGTCCTGTTATTGACGTAGAGTTCGAAAAAGGAAAATTACCCCCGATTTTCAATGCTCTGCGAATCACCAATAAATCGCTTAACGACGAT
>JAYEGS010000113.1:0-3821 GCA_034659215.1 Pseudomonadota bacterium
GTCATGCATGGCCCGATGGTCGATGTCGATGGCAAAATGAGAAAGAGCTATCTGATCGCTTTCATTGATGATCATTCCCGCCTGCTACCACAAGCTGAATTTTATCTTAACGAGCGCCTTGATTCCTGGCTTGACGCTTTTCGCAAGGCACTTCTGACTCGGGGGATGCCGAGAAGGCTTTATGTTGATAACGGCTCCGCTTTCCGAACAAAACATCTTGAGCGAATTTGTGCATCTTTAGGGATGGCTCTTATCCACACACCACCGTATACGCCCCAGGGCCGCGGAAAAATTGAACGGTTCTTTCGTTCTGTACGGGATCGTTTTTTACCGACTTGCCCGGAAAATATGACCCTGAATGACATTAACCGGATATTTTCAGAATGGGTGCCGGTTAATTATCACGGCAGAATCCACTCATCAACCGGCGAAACCCCAATTCAGAGATTCGGTCGACATATAGAACTGACCAGAACGGCTCCGACAGATCTCGAAGACCATTTTCGCAAAGAGGTGAGAAGGAGAGTTACGAAAGATCGTACTGTATCTATCAATAACCTTATCTACGAAGCACCAACAAAGTTTATCGGTGAGCAACTGCAGTTACTCTACCATGAAGATCATCCGGATCGGGTCGAAGTAATCTACAAAGGTACAAGTCATGGGTTTCTGGTGCCCTTGGATATCAATGCAAACTTCAAGGTTAAACGTGATCGAGATGAAACTGAAACAGAAAAGTCACCTGCCAACGGCCAGCTGACTTTCAGTAAGGGGGCAGGTAAATGAGCTCATCTTATAGAAATTTCTTTGGTTTCAGCAAGGAGCCATTCAGCTCAGATATTGAGATCAAAAACATTATTCAAACGCCTGAAATCAAAGCTATTAACGACCGCTTTGATTATACGGTTAAACTTGGGGCCATTGCACTTGTAACCGGCGAAATTGGTGCCGGAAAATCAACCGCATTACGCTGGATTGTAGCACAATTACATCCATCTCGTTTCAGACCAATATGGATCACGGCATCCAGCGGGTCAATTTTGGAAGTATATCGCCAAATCTTGGCTGAATTTGAGGTGAAAACCGCCACCTCATCCCGTGCCACTCTGACCAGAATGATAAAAAAACAGATTTCAGAACTGGCACACAATCGAAAACTACAACCTGTGCTGGTGATTGATGAAGCCTCCCTCTTGCGACTTGAAGTGTTTGCAGAGCTGCATACAATCACACAATTTGAAGGTGATTCCAAACCCTGGCTGCCGATAATCTTGATTGGTCAAAATAACCTGGCAGATAATCTTCTGCACCGATCAGCGACACCTTTAGCCTCAAGAATTGTAGCCCGCAGACATCTTGAGTCTGTAAACAGAGAAAAAATGGATGCTTACCTTATCCACCATCTTCAAATTGCCGGTTTGAAAAACAGTCCATTTGAAGAGGCTGCAGTTACAGCAATTTTTCAGGGATCAGGTGGTATTTTTCGTAAAGCCAACCATCTGGCTCGTGGGTCATTGATTGCCGCCGCCGCAGAGCAATCTCAAACCGTAAATGTCGAACATGTCAGGCTGTCAGCATCAGAAATCTTCTAAAAATGAGTTTCCCGGTGAAACGGAGACCGGCACTGCTGGGGAGCACCCGGTCAAGGGATAGCCGGGAGGGCGAGACGAATTGTCTCAAAGGGGGAAGTCTTCGGGCTTCCCCCGCTTTTTTCAATTCGGACGCCCTTATGCCTTTTAAAACCCACTCAACTTCCAACTTGACAATTTATCACAACAAAAAAAAAGGACGACAATGAAAATGACAATATACAACCTTCAAAAAGGCCGACGTGAAACACTGGATATTACAATTAACAAGACGAATACCACTTGGTTTGATGACGGTTTAAGTGGTGATGGGATTTACCTGATGGCAGATATCGATATGGGGCTCCTGATCCAGGAAACAGGCTATTCTAATCCTGTACTGTTTTATGATTTAACAAGAGCGGACATCGCTTACAGTACCCAAAAGGCAAAAGCATTACTGAAGAATATCAACACCTTAATGTTGGAATGCTGTCAGGTAACAAAAAATTCACTTTTGTTTTATACAGAGTGCGAAGGCTGAAGACCCTGGCAGTCAGTTCCCCCACCCCTTCATTGTGCAAAATAATTAGAAATCTTTACCCAAATAATTAGATAATTTTCCTCAATTTAAAGAGAGAGTCAACAACATCACCGTAAAGGAATAGCTTCGCATCTTTTGCGCTATGCTATCAACATCTGTCCTTCACTTCAAATAAAAACCCTGCTGGCCATTCTCATCGACAGCAATCAGGGCAGTATTAGGATTCTTGACAACTTTGGTTTCAAGAAATGGGGACATATGCCACGAGTAGCAGAATTTGCTGGAATCGAAGTTGGTCACTCCTATTACGGATTGCGAATTTAAAATTTAACTCGTTAAACATTCAGTTCATTCCGTACCCACAACAGTTGAAATTAAGGATGTCTCTTAATGCACATAAAGGATTTTCTAGCTTATGCATAAATCAACACCTACCCCAAACCCGGAATATGCCCGCGAGATAATCAGTATAGTTAACTGCAGTCCTTATCCAAGTCACATGTCTATGCGGCTTATATCTTTGGAGTTGGATCGGGCTACGGTTGAACTTGAAATCGGCAACTGCCACCTCCAGCCTTATGGCATTGTTCATGGGGGTGTTTTGTCAACTTTGATCGATACGGCGACATTCTGGTCTGTTTTTATGAGAATTCCTGAAGATGCTGGCCTCGTGAACATAGATCTTAAACTGAATTACCTTCAAGCCGTGAAAAGTGGCACATTGATAACTGAAGGGTATGCAATCCGATCAGGCAGGTCGATAAGTTACGCTGAAGCGAAAGTTTTTAACGAGGATAATGAACTTATTGTCCACGGCACATCAACCTTGAAAATCATGCCGGGTAAAGGCTTGAAAACTAAATCTTGTAAGTTTCTTTAAATTGATACTTGAGGTGTAACATGGATAAGGAACGTATTCGCCAGTACGCTATGGATATTGGTGCAGATGTCGTGGGGTTTGCCGCCATTGCCGATTATCGCTCTCCGCTTTCCCCCATGCCACAGGAAATTATGCCTGACGTGCAGTCCTTGGTAGTTACCGGATACCGGGAAAATCATGGAGCCGTTGACAGCCCCAATAAACGCATTTCCATGACTTCACGTATGGGTGGCATGGAAATGTCGATGAAAAATAACTACCTGATTGCCCGGTACATAGAAAAAGAATATCAGGTCAAGGCAGCCCCTGTTGCTGTTTCCTACCCTTTGAACATGAGCGGCGAAGGGAAAGGCATGATTGGTGACATCTCAATGCGTCACGCCGCCCATGCCGCCGGCCTGGGCGTTTTTGGCCGCCACAATCTAATTATCAATCCTGCGCATGGCACTCGAATGATCTATACGGCAATACTTACAGATCTTTCACTGACTTCTGATCCACCAATCACGGAAGACCTTTGCACTGATTGCGGGCTTTGTGTTGAGGCTTGCCCTGCCAACGCACTTGATAAAGAAGGTAAAACTAATCAAATGCGCTGCCTTAATAATTCGCAACCTTATGGCATTGGCGGAACCCTTAAATATATAAATTCATTTATCAATGCATCGCCTGAAGAACAAAAAAATTTGCTCAGGGAGCCTGTTTTCCTCGAACTCTACCAGGCCGGGTTTATCGGTTTTCAATATAACTGTTGGCAGTGTATGGCTGTATGCCCGGTGGGAATTGACGGGTAAATTAAAAATAAGGTGAAATCTGCAGAGTAAGGGGA
>JAYEGS010000114.1:0-3792 GCA_034659215.1 Pseudomonadota bacterium
CGAGGTATAATAAACTTGACTCCTCAGACAATGTACGTTTGATTTGATTTTGAGTTTTCATGCATCAAGTATGCACGATTCAGGCTTAGATGTCCAGCTTAAAATTATGGGTAATAGGCAGTCCTAGGAGGCTGTCCTAGAGCTGACATTTAAGATGGCTTACTTTTTTCGGAAAGGTGGTCGATCAAACCCATGATGCCGCGAATGATGCGAACTTCGCGATGAGTCATTGAGGCCCGGCCAAAGAGGCGGCGAAAATATTCAAGGAGATGGTCGGGATTGCTTTTATCGAGAAAATCATTGGCCTCCAAAGTTTTGCGGAGATGACCATACATCCCCTGCAATTCACTATGGTCAGCCAGTTCAGCGGTTGCCTGCGGAGCCCGATCAGCACTTTGCTTACGTCCCAACTCATAACCATATAAAAGTACCGACTGAGCCAGATTTAGCGAAGAGAAATCGGAATTTACGGGAATCGATGAGAGAATGTGGCTATGTCGGCGCTGCTCGCGGGCGAGCCCGAAATCTTCGCGACCAAACATAATCGCCACCGGCGTCCGGTTGCCCAGGGCTTCAATTTTTTCCGCCGTTTGGGCTGGAGTATAGACGGGCTGACAATATTTCCCGAGACGGGCCGTGGTTCCGACCACCAGTTTGAAATCAGCTAGGGCCGTGTCCAAATCGGAAAACACTTCAGCCTCTTCGAGGAGGTTATCAGCCCCGCAGCTTAAGGCCCGAGCCGGATCCGAGAGATGATCACACCCGGGTGAAACCAAAAGCAGACGACCAAGAGCAAAATTTTTCATAGCCCGGGCCACGGCCCCGACATTCTTATCAAGTTTTGGCTCAACCAAAACAATGGCCAACTCCGGCCAGCTGTTTTTCATAAAAAATCATCCATTAAAATAGAAACGTTAAATACCGGTTCAGGGTGGACTTAAAACCATCTCCACCGGCAGCTGAACCGTAAATGTAGTGCCGACCCCAACTTCACTCTCAACCTTGATCGTGCCCCCGTGAACTTTGATGATATCGTGACTGATACTCATTCCCAAACCGGTTCCACAACCAACCTTTTTGGTAGTAAAAAAGGGATCAAAGATTTTCTTGATAGCATCTTTATCGATCCCACAACCGGTATCGGTAATTTTTATCTCAACCAGATTGTCGACCCTCCGACGACCGACAACTAAGGGTTTCGTCGTGATCGTGATGCTACCCCATTTAATAATGGCCTGAACCGCATTTATCAGAATGTTCATAAAAACCTGGCCGATCTTTTGGGGAAAACATTTGACTTGCGGCAGTTTGCCGTACTCTTTGACGACATCGGCTTTGTGCTTGACTTCATTCCTGATGATATTGAGAATCGAATCGATCATCTGGTTGATATCGACATAACCAAGATTGTCCTGGTCATCCCGGGAGACCGCCCGTAAGTCCTTGACAATATCCCGAATTCGAACGGCACCCTCCTGGCTTTCAGCAACCATCTCGACAAGGTCATCAAGGATGAACTCAATCTGCCCATCCACTTCCTGCTGCCGGATCGCCTCAAATGCTGCGGCTGCATCATCGTAGCGACCGTCGACAAAAAGATCCCCCATCTTTCGATAGGCCGTCACCAACTCTTTGAGAGTAGCGCTGTAATAAACCAGAGACTCCAAATTGCTGATCACAAAGGCGACAGGATTATTAATTTCATGGGCGACACCGGCCGCCAGGATACCAATTGACGCCATTTTTTCGGACTGAAACAACATGGCCGCCTGGGCTTTGACCTTGGACTCCAAATTTTCATTTAAATCTTTGAGCTGGAGGTTGGCTTTTTCAAGCCTACCTGACAACAGGCTTCGTTCCCGTTCCAAATTCCATTGCCGGGTCAGGGAGGCGGCAAACTGTTTAATGACCTCGGAATTAAATGGTTTACGAAGATAGAAATGATCGCTGCGACCGGTAATTCTGATGATTTCATCGGGGGTTGCTTCACTATAGGCAGTCACAAAAACCGCCTTCATATCAGGATCGATACGCCAAATCTCACGAGCCGTTTCGGCCCCGCTTAAACCCGGCATCATCATATCGATAAAAGCCACGCTGATCGGTTCTCCGGCCTGAAAAGCCTCGATCGCCGCCGCAACCGCCTTTTCGCCGCAGTCAACAACCACCAGATCATAGTCCGGCCCTGCCGAAGAAGTGGAATGCGGATCTTCACCTGTTGCGGGGAAAAGAGCCTCTCCTTGATCAAGGATTTGGCCCGGATGCGCTGAATTCAGAATCGACTGCAATGAACTTCTGACCCCGGGGTCATCATCGACAATCATGATTTTTCTGTTTTCAATCATCGTTCTTTCCTATCGGCAGGACGATTCGAACCAAAGCCCCTTGCCCGCTACCGTGACTCTCAATAGCTATGGTACCCTGGTTTTTTTCAATAAACTGTCGGCAATAGTAGAGGCCGAAACCGGACGAACCTTTGTGAGAACGACCAAACTCAAAAAGCTTCTCTTTTTCCGGAAAGTTTATGCCAATCCCGGTATCGGCAATTTCCATATAAACATGATTGTCCTTGACCTGTGAACTGATCGTAATAACCTTTTCCCATCGGGCCGGGGCTCCGCCAAGACTCAAGGCCTCAATCGCTTCATAGGCGTTTTTGAGTAAATTAACCAGTACCTGAAGAAAGCGATTTCTATCGATCATCAGTCTCGGCAATCCGCTCGTAAGCTTTATTTTAACCTCAATCCCCCTTTTTGTCAACGCCCCGGCCTGCATCCTGAGTGCATCCTGAAGCACCGTATTGATGTCGACCAGTTCTCGATGCTCATCCGGCCCGCCGGCATAGAGCTGTTGCAGCCGAATAATCTCAGCCGCCATGTTGACAGCTCCATCCATCTCGTCAAGAATGATTTTTCGCTCCCGTTTTTTTTCGGCCAAAAGCTCCAACAATTTGTGAAAGTAGTTAAAAACCTCACGTCCGCGCTCATCTTCATTGACAAAACGAGTTAAATCTCCAGAGCGAAAAGGGCTAAAGCCGGAAATATCTGCATATTTTGCCCGGCAAAATAGTTGCTGGTCAAAAGTGTCGTAATAAGTACGAGAAGAGCTACTCCGACCAACCCGACGATCAAATTCGGCCAAGCTGGCCGACCCGATCTTAGATTTTTATCTTTAGCGGACATCTTCAGTAAAAAACTCCGATCAAAAACTATTGTAAATCAGGTTGTTAATTACCACAGAGAACTGCTGTTTTTTCTCTGTGAACTCTGTGCTCTCTGTGGTAGAATAGTTACAAACTAACCTGAACACCGGTACAGAAGAGGAATTGTTCATGAGTAAAAAAGCCACCATCTTTGAACCCTACCCGTTTACGGTAGGGGAGAGAATTTTACGGCGACGCAAAGGAAAACTTGAGGATTGGGACGTGATTGGGATCACCGACGATGAGGTCACCGTCAAGTGCCCGTTTCACGGCATGGAACTTACGTGGAAGAGAGATCAGTTCTGGTATGGCGGCGGCTCCGATTAATCTCAAAAAGGGTAACTGCGGCGGCAATCCCGACATTAAGCGATTCACTGCTGCCGGCCAGCGGAATTGTCACCTGAAAATCGCAAGTTTTGGCAATAATCGGCCGCAACCCTTTATCTTCGGAACCGAGCACTAGAACCACGAAGTCCGGCCACTCAAGAGAATAAAGATCTTCACCTCCGTCAGCTGCCGCACCGTAGATCCAGAAACCGGATTCCTGACAACGACGCAAGGCGTCGGCGAGATTAACAATCCGGCTGATC
>JAYEGS010000115.1:0-3757 GCA_034659215.1 Pseudomonadota bacterium
AAAACGGGGTAGAGCTTCAGCCTCAAGTCCCGCCTCAAAGAGCAGCAAGACCAGAACAAAAACCGCAACCGCCAAGGCTCCGGAGAGGGCTGTAACGCCACCCAGAAAGGCCGCCAGAAAAAGCAGAAAAGAGAGAAACCAGACCGGGCCATGCAGAATAAAGCCTCCCCTTTCACCAAAAAAGAGAGGCCAACCCTCATGCCCCAAGAGAGCCAAGACCGCCAACAACAAAATAAAGAAAAGCCATTTGGGCGCAAACGCGAGAAGCAGTACAATTAGAGGCAGAGCCACGCCTGCCGTCTTGACCCGCCGGCTGCAAAAAATTTCTTTAATCGTCTTGTTCATAGTCACCTTCTCTCCATTACTTTGCCGAAACGGCGCTCGCGTTGCTGAAAATCATTGATGATTCGCAACAACTCCTCTTTGGAAAAATCGGGCCATAAGGTATCGCTGAAATAGAGCTCGGCATAGGCTAGCTGCCAGAGCAGAAAATTACTGATACGATACTCACCACCGGTTCGAATCATGATATCCGGATCCGGCAACCCGGCCGTATCCAGATGAGCCGTCACAATTTTCTCATCAATCTCATCACAACTGTATTTCCCGGCCTGAACCTCACGACATATGGCCGCCGCAGCATCACAAAGTTCATCGCGCCCACCATAACTGATCGCCAGATTAAGAATCATGCCGGTTCCCGCAGCGGTTAAGGCGCAAGCATCTTCAAGCTCTTTACGCACCGCCGGCTCAAGCCGTTCAAGCCGACCGATAGCCCGCAGGCGAATATTCTCTTTTTTCAGACGCTTACTCTCACGCCGGAGATAGTGCCGTAAAAGACGCATCAGGGCCGCCACTTCAAGAGCGGGACGCTGCCAGTTTTCCGAAGAAAAAGCATAGAGCGTCAAAACTTCAACCCCGATCTCGGCGCAAACGCTGACCATCTTATCGACGGTTTCAGCCCCAACCTCATGCCCTTTTACCCGCAGATACCCATGCTGCTCCGCCCAACGGCCGTTACCATCCATGATAATGGCAATATGTCGCGGCGGCTTGATCTGTTTTTCAACTTCACTCATATATATAATTTTCAGCTCTTAAATCAGCGGTTACGGTTAGTCCATTCCCAACATTACTACATATCTTAACACATCACCGGTTGCAAGCCTTTTCAAGGCGGGGCGAAAATACCCTGTCAGCTTAAAATAAGTCAAGAAAAAGTTGATGGCGTCGTAAAAAGTTCCGATATCCTGCGTTGTTGTGTTTTCCCCGACACTCAACATACTGTATGTATAGTTTCGCGCCTGGGAAAACACAACATCTTGTCTATCGAAATTTTTACTTAGCCATTCCGTGACTTTTACGAGTGCATCAAATTTGGCCCAGAACTTTTATCAATAAAGAGTTGAACTTGAGGTCTGAAAAAGGTAAAAGGCCGCATGTTTACAAAAAATCCGCTTATTTTGGCCCCGATGGCGGGCCTGTGTGACCGCCCTTATCGTCGGCTCTGCCGCTCTTTTGGGGCTGATCTGGCTGTCAGTGAGATGATCAGTGCCAAGGGACTGGTCTATGGTGATCGCAAAAGCCGGATTCTGTTGGCACCTGATGAAAGCGACCGGCCGTACTGGGCTCAGCTTTTTGGCTCTGAGCCTGAAATTATCCGGGATGCAGCCCAAATTGCTCTGGAGGCCGGAGCCGATTTAATCGATATAAATATGGGCTGTCCGGTCAAAAAAGTCGTCAAAACCGGAGCCGGAGCTGCCTTGCTCCGCGATCCTGAGCGGGCTCAAGCGATTATGCGAGCCCTTAACCGGGCTCCGGCCATTCCCTATACGATTAAGATCAGAAGCGGTTGGAATAACCAGCAAACAGTTCTCGATCTCTTTATCGAAATGGCCGGCACCCATAATGCCCAAGCCCTCACCTGCCACCCACGCACGGCCACCATGATGTTTTCCGGCCGCGCCGACTGGCAGCAGTTGGCTAATGCGTTGCCCCGAGCCACTTTGCCGATTATCGGTTCCGGAGATATTAACGACCCGCAAACAGCCATTAAAGCCCTGGCCATACCCGGCTTGGCCGGGGTCATGCTGGGCCGGGGCACCCTCGGCCACCCTTGGATTTTCCGGGAAATTAAAGAGTTACAGCAAGAAAAAAAATGGTCTCCCGATCCAGAACTGAAACGGAAAACCATCCTTAAACATGGGGAGTTATTAAACGAAGAATATGGCGAAAAAACCGGCCTGCTTCTCTATCGTAAACATCTCGCCTGGTACTCAAAAGGCTTGACCGGGGCCGCCGCGTTCAGAAAACGCCTCTTCACACTGACCAGTTTTGCCGAGCTTGAAAACGCCATCGACGATCTTTTCAGCAAACCGACCTGACCAAAACAGAGCTACTCATCTTTAGTGCTGTGACAGATAAAACAACCTTCATCACTACTGCCTCCGCCCGCTTCGATTCCGGCATAATCCCAACGCAACAAATCGGGATAGTCGGTAGCATGGGCTTTATGACAGGAGATGCAGGTTACATAGTCATTGCCCGCACCCTGAGCCGAGCGCCAGGGTGTAACCACTGCGCTCGGAGTATCGGGAATCACATTACGGGAGACCGGAGCATCGACATTGTAGACTGTATAGTGGGCATATTCACTCTCATCGGGGATGGCAACGTTGGATGGATGTCGATACCAGGCTGCATTTTTTTCAATCCAGGAGTGCATTCCAGGGTGACAACGCATACAGAGATATGCCGTACCTGAATCAGGCTCCAAAACATCCCCAGTCCCCGGCCTTCCCGGCCCGGCGGTAGTGTGACACCAGTCGCAACTGCTTTGGTTTGGAAAGCCCGGCAATTGAAAGTTATCTTTATTATATTCGTTATGATGAGCGCTGTCGCGGTTCTGCCAGTCAGCAACCTCAAGCCCACTGACTCCAACCAGAAAACGGAAGCTGTTACCCACAGTATCACCCGTGGGTTTATCAAGCCCCCCAGCAGTTTTGGTCGTATCGGCATGATGTGCCCCGAGCATACTACCGATAGGATCCTCAATATGAGAGCTACCGTGACAACCATATGCACCGGCACAGGTAAGTCGCTCAGGCATCGTATCCGGGTGCCTGATTCCTGCACCGGAATTTTTGTAAGGACCGCCGGGAGGGTAGTTATGGACAGGATCCTGCGGGCAAAGATCGATTACATTATGACCTTTACTGGGCGATGCACCACTGCCTTTAGTGCCATTGATATAAGCGAAGTTACCCGCCGCAAGATCGGTGGAATTGATATGCATCACCTGCGGAACCGAGCACCCGGAAAAATCTACAACATTGGACATGCCTCCCTGAGCATGGCAACCAATGCAACCGCTGGTTCTCAGTAAATGCTGGTTCGGCTGAGTTTCATCATCTTCAAAATTCATAGCCAAACCATTTTGCGAATTATGCATGGTATGACAATTGGAGCAGGAACCGGAGACTCGGGCTCGTACCGGTGTCGGCAAAAAAATAAGCAGGATCAAAACTGCCTTAAAAAAAAGACCTCTGCGCACCTTTCCTCCGTTAACGTAAACTGTCGGGAGCACAACAAAAAATCAGCTCATTTTATTGAAATTGATAACTTATGGCTGCCGCCATAGCATACCCGACCTTTACTGTCAAGCATACTGCCACCCCCCACACTTCTCTGAGGTAACTCAGAATTTTTTACAACGCCATCAATCTTTGATGAACTCGTAAAGTCACGGGATGGCTAA
>JAYEGS010000116.1:0-3731 GCA_034659215.1 Pseudomonadota bacterium
GGGAAACTTTTCCTGCAAGGCGGTCAAATGAGCGGCAACTGTTTGGTCATCGCCTCTTACAATCGGCCCGGTCAGAGCCTCGACCGGAGAGACCCGTTCAAGATTTTCAAAACTACCGCGAATCAAAGGGAGCAGCATGCGCCTGGCGGTATCGGCATCGACCCCGATCCCGGTCATCATGGTTATCGCCATCTCCTCTAAAGCTATAAAAAAATTAGAAGAGACTACGGCGGCGGCATGGTATAACACCTTGTCAGCTGCCGCCAGACGAACCAGATTACCACTCAAAGCTGTAACCACACGCTCGGCTACCGGAAAGGCCTGTTCGTCCCCTTCAAAGGAGAAATATGAACCGGCCAAAACCTTCACCCCCCCTTCAACATCGGCGACACTCTGGAGTGGATGCAGGGAATAAGTGATGGCTCCCAAAGCGGCCAGAGGCTGCAGGATGGCAGAAGTAAGTGAACCACTCAAATGGGCGAAAAAAAGCCCGGCCAGATCCGCACCGGGAACAAATTCCGCCAAGTTATCTGCAACATCGGCAATATAACGATCCTGAACTGCAAGAAAAACCAGTTCGGCCCCAACCACCGTTTCCGACGGGGTGGGGCAGACGGTTACGGGGCCATCAATCCACCTTTCTAAAGCTTTGACTTTAGCCGGGTTAGGATCACAAACCCGCAAACGGCGAAACCCTTGACGCCACAAAAGGACGGCCAGAGCCGTACCGACTCGCCCCAGACCAACTACTGCAATAGATTTAAAATTCTGTGTCATACATCCCAAAAATACAATATATAAAAAAAACAATAGCCGTCGACACTGCCGACGGCTTAATTTAATTTAACTCAACCCATTAATATTATGTATTAATACAGGCAAAAGTTGCTCCATGCGCTGATAATGATGTGAAGTTACCGACTATTTACAATAACATTCTATAAAATAACCAGTGATATCGCTGCTGTCAAGAAGATGGGGGCATTTTATTAAAAAAACTTTAAAAAAAAAGAGTACCGACTCGAATGAATCGGTACTCTTTTCATGTTTGCTAACACCGCCTGACGGCGACGCTACCCTACTAGAACCGGAAAGTTAAACCGGCGTTAACCAACAGCAAGTCACCACTGGTATCATAGAGATAAGGCTCATCATCACTGTAATCAGTGTAAGAGGCGTTAAGGTTAATAGTTAGACGCTCGTTGAAATCGTAAGAGCAACCGATATAATATTCAAACTCTTCAATATTGAGATCGGAATTATCTTCCCAGACAGCAAAGGCCAAGGCATGGTCGTAACCAAAGTTGGCCGGCGGAGTGCCTTCATTGTAGGCAGCACTGAGATCGTCCATCTCGGTTTTACCCCAGTTGCAAATAATTCCACCATTGAAACTCAGTTTTTCCGTGGCTTCAAAATCAGCACTCAAAAGCAGGGTGTGAACGTCGGTTTTACTCTTCATCTCTGACAATGTGACCCCAAAACTTGGGGACGCGAAGGTGCCAGCTCAGCCGCCATAGGCCACCGTTGAGAGAAAAGCCTGATCCTCCATATCCATATAGTTATAGGCCAACGTAAACGTCAGATTATCCATCGGCGCGACAAAGAGATCGGCGCCAAGAGCATACATCTCTTTATCAAAGCTGCTGCCATGCCCGGGAGCATCAATCTTAACCTCTTCCAGGGTATAGTTAAAGTGACCACTAGCTGTGATTTTGGGCGTAATGTTGTAGGTCGCTGAAGCCTTGAACTTATGTACATTCTCAGGTTCCGAAGTCAGATCAAGACTGCGGCTGTTGTACATAACATAGTATTCGGCCGATTTCGGGCTACCCGGTTTGTAAAGATCTTTAACCGAACAGGTCGCTGGTGTACAACCAACCGGATCGACATTGGCCTTAAGCCAGTCAAGCATGTTCTGCGGATTGGCATATGCAGCATTGTGATTCGCAAAAGGATCGTCAATGTCATCATAAGAGTACTTAACCCGCAGACTCAGATTCTTGACGGCCCGACTGTTCAAAGCGATCGAATAGGTATCGCTGGTGGTCTCCCACTCAGCATCACGATCATCTTCGACCCGCTCCCAGCCGACCAGCAAATTGGTACGCTTGAAAACCTTAAACTTGAAATCGGCACCGTAGGTGTCGGTATCACGCGACAAGGTTGATTCGCGCTTCCAAGGCCAGCCATCATGCCCTTCCGAAAAACCGTGGAGACCAAAATTGTGCGGATCAACGGCCTGTGAATTGGCTCCCTGAGGATCATAACTGGAGTCGTCGTAACTGATGACAACATCATCGGCATCAAGATCTTCATGACGGTATTTGAATGACATGGTCATGAAAGAGACCGGTGATGAAGTCAGACGCATAGCATATGCGTCGTAATCGTAACTCGGATCCTTGTTAATCGTCACATCTTCGCCGATCATATTATCGGTTGCCGTGTTATTGTCTATCTTGGTATGAACATAACTACCGAAAATATTCGTGTTCATCGGCAAAGCCACCTGAGCTTTGACAATATGCGAATCCTTTTCCGAGTCAGGTGTCGATGAATAGACGAGATCGCCTTCGTTACCAAAATAGGTCATCTTGCTATCTGATGCCCCAACGGTAACATATTGATTGACCGGCGGTTTGGAATTTTCATCAAAGGCACGCCGCAAGAAGGTGTAGTCCAATGTGACCAAACCTAAATGAGCGGTTGCACCAATCCGAAAATCCTGAGTTTTCTCATCGACGGCATGTTTATCGGCCGCATGGTGACAACCACCACACTTGCTGTTGGTACGAGACTGTTCGTAACCTTCGCGCTGTTCCATCCGGTACTGGGCGTGAATTTTGATGAACTCAGCCCCGGGAATGAGAACCTCGCCCTCAGAAACCCACTCTTCACGAGTGATATACATGTCATCACCCCACGAAGTATTGCGCAAGACCGCAACGTTGGCACCCATTGCTGTAGGAGCGCCAAAAACGGCTTTGGTTCCGGCCGCGAGATAGAGCGGTTGGGTCAGCGACATACCGGCCGGAAACTCGAAATCAGGATCAACATTAGTGTTGACCAGATCATCATTTTCCAACCAGTGGATAAATTTCTGATAGCTGTTTCTGGTTCTAAAATAGCGTTTAATATCTAAATCGATCTGTCCACCGAGGTCATCCTCATGCAGATAATTGATACCAAAATCGTATTTGATACCACTGTGATTACCATTAATATTCATATCGAATGTGGCATTACCACCTTGATCCGCCGTCAGGTACTCAGCCGCACCTTCACGTGAATCATCGATATCGACCCCCTGAACACCAATCCCGACGCTGCCCGTGGTTTGTCCTGCCCACGCGAGAACCGGTACCAGTGCCAAGCAGAGGGCCAGAATCATAAATAGTGCAATACGTTTCATGATCTCTCCTTCCGTCAAGTTATCTGGTTAAACCCCGACCCTGTCCGGGAACCGACTGGGATGGCAAATCGCTGCCGTGAATCTGGGGATGACACTGGGTACACTTGGTTGCATAGGCCTTACCCCAGAGAGTTTTATCTCCGTTGAAGGTCGCATCCGCATCCACAGGGTTACCCATCCAATCGGTAATCATACCTGACGGGCTCGAAGTCCGACCGGCATGAAAATGAGGCTCATGACACTGCAGGCAGAGATAAGGCTCATTGGCTTTTTTCAGGTTATTGGAGACCGTGCCATGGGGATCATGACAGATCATACA
>JAYEGS010000117.1:0-3727 GCA_034659215.1 Pseudomonadota bacterium
GAGTACGGTTGAGATAAAGCATGTGGATCTTAATGGTGTAAAGTTCATGCCAGTTTGTCGGCACCGGCATGGTTTCATATAATTAAAAACATTAAAGGGGTGATAGTGGAGGTTCGAAATCTTTATTTGGCTATGCTGAATATCTATTTGACATGGTTTTGAAGTGTTTTAGCTTTTAAAATATTTTTGTTGTACGCGTTAATTAAGTTGTTTTTTTTCAAAATACCAAGTACTTTCTTGCGGTTCAACGGATCCACAACCGGCAGGGTTGATATTTGTTTACCCTCAAAAACTTCAAAGGCTGTTTCCAGGTTATCCTGGGGCGTAAGGCAATGGATCTTTGTGCTCATAATGTCGCTGGCTATCACTATTTCACCTAACTCATCAATATCGGCCAGACAGTTTTTTAAATCCCTCATGGACAGCATACCTGCAAGCTCATTCTTGCTGTTGAATACTAAAAAATGAGGATAAAGGCTTTCCTGGGCTTTGATAATTAATGAGTGTAACGGTGTATTATCTCTGATGCTTTCATATTCTCTTTCCATATTGCCAACAACCTGTAATGATCGCAATATATTTACATCGTGCCCCCGGACAATTTTTACCCCTCTTTTAAGCAGCGTAGTCTCATATATGGAATATCCGTGAAATCTCTGTACGATAACAAGGCTTGCTATGCAGCTTATCATCAGGGGAAGAATGATTTCAAAATTGTAGGTCAATTCAAAAATTGTGAAAATCGCTGTAATAGGCGCAAGGGTAGCGCCGCTGACCACGGCAGCCATGCCGACCAGCCCGTAGGCCGGAAAGGCAGCGGTCATTTCGGGAAATAAATTATTGGCCAAGGATCCGAAAACGCCTCCCAGCATCGCTCCTAAAACAAGAGATGGAGCAAAAATACCTCCGGAAAAACCGGCTCCAACAGAAATTGATGTGGCAAGCAGTTTAAATATTATCACTATGATCATGGTGTTTATAGCTGTTTTTGCTGTCAGGACAAGGTTGATTGACTGGTATCCCACACCGAGCACATGCGGGCAGTTAAGGGCAATTAATCCAACCAGCAAACCTCCAACGGCGGGACACAGATAGGCGGGGATGTGAAACCGGTCGAACACCTTTTCCGTATATGAGATTCCTTTGATGAAGGCAATGGAAACAAAGCCTGCCAGGATGCCGAGCAGGCAGTAGAGTAAAATTTCCCAGTAACTGATCATTTCGTAATGGGGCACATCAAAAGCCGGCAGGTTTCCAAAGAAATGGTGGGAAATTACGGTTGCGGTCACAGCGGAAATTGCTATGTGACTTAAGTAACTGATTTCAAAGTCAACCAAGATGATCTCTACCGCAAACAGCATTCCGGCCATTGGGGCATTAAAGGTAGCCGCAATTCCGGATGCTGCACCGCATGCCAGAAAAACCCGTCGCCATTCTGCCGGCAGCCTGATAAACTGAGCAATTGATGAACCTACGGAAGATCCAATATGGACAATAGGTCCTTCCCTGCCAACAGAGGCGCCTGAACCGATGGAAATGACTGTGCAGATAATTTTATAGAAGGTTGTCCTGTGTCTGATGATTCCCTGACCGTCGGCAATTGCCTCAATGACCCTTGGAACGCCGGCTCCCCATGTCTCCGGAGCAAAAAATGTAACCAGGGGGCCAACAATAAAACCGCCGATTACGGGAATCAGCACAACCATATACCAGGACATCTTGCCGACAGCTCCGATAATATCAAAGGGATCATGCCAAACTAAGGATGTGGTATACAACAGGAGATACCGGAAGCCTACAGCTAAAATACCGGTTATTGTTCCGACCAGAACGGCGATTAGAAGGTGCAGAACAATATTTTCTCTATAGGGCTTTGAAATGTCTCTGTTTGTTCGCATCTATAACTCAAAAGAAGCAGTAATGCAGAAAATCCAGGTAGCAGGATGGATTGCTGCTCAAAGTTGAGCTTGAGGAAGACGTGAAACGATTATATCTTCTTACCCCCAGCGTAAAGTTCATGCCAGTTTGTCGGCACCGGCATGGTTTCATATAATTTTGTTCTTCCGGCCTCAAGAAGGAGACGTTTTTTGCCCATAAAATCGGCAGCGCAGTAGATCCTTTTGCCGGCTTTTGCTGAAAGATCTTCTAACCATGCAGGCCCCCGTTGGTCGCGCATGAGGTGGTGGTCAAGGATTAAGATGTCGACATTGTGAGCCAAACGCAGGCCATTTTCCCAGGCTGCCGTACGCAGCTCATCTGAGAGTGTTTCAATATAAAGCGGTGGTCCCGCAGCCAGGACTATATCCGGCTGCCAGGCGATGATAAAATCGATGGTAGCAGAATCCAACAGCTGAATATCCGATGTATGCAGGAAAACTTTATCGCCCAAATTAATTCGGGTCATCATAACCGTGCCCAGTTTGCTGCCTCGGGCTCCATGCGGCATGGCTTTTGAGAAGCTCATGGGGCCGTCTGAGAGACCCTCAGCCATATGAAAATTTGAGCCCAGGAGCGCCCTTAAATCTTGGGCGCGCTGTTTCATTTTCTCTCCTAGAGAGTCCGATGATTTACTCCAACAGCAAATGTTCTGAAAGTTTTCCGGGAGCTGCCGAATTGCCAGTTGGTATGGATTTGCCTTCTGAAGAGGAATATGATCACCGTGGAAATGGCTGAATACTACATCCGTTGTCCTTTCCAAAGCTTCAATGATCCGTTGTTGTACTCGTTCACCTTCTGCAATCTGAATTGGATGAGGAAGGAGACCGTGACGTATATATCCCAAGGCCACTCCCGGATCAATTAAGATTCGCCTTTTCCCCGCCTTAACAAAACAACTCAAGCCCCGAACTCCTAAAGATTCCGTGCCGATAATTTCAATCGATTTATTCACAAAACCCTGCTTTTATTATTTTGTCGTCTTGCCGGCCACGGTGCGAAAGCCCGCGACTAGGTCAAGCAGTTCCGAAGTGATGACGGATTGACGGACATTACGGTAGCGGCCGGTTAACTCCTCCAGGTGTTCCTGGATGTTTTTTTCCGCCTGCTGCAGAGAGAGCAGGCGGCTGGCCTGCTCACTGGTCAGAGATTGGACCTGGGCTCGATAGATGGTGACAAAGAGATATTGTTGGATCAGGGCGGAAAAAAGTTTATGCGTTGGGGTGGGGCTGTAGGGCAGGCTCCTACCCGGCCATTTTTTTTTCATAAGTTCGCGCAGCCGTTCGTTATCCAGAGGCAGCAACGGGACTTTGCTGGGCAAACCACCACCTCCGGGCTCATAGTGGTTAAAAAAAAGATCGATCCGTTTCATTTCCGGCTTTTGCCGCCAGCTATGAAGAATCAGGATTATCTCATAGACGTGGCGGTTCACCCCGGCCAGCGAACCGGGTGACCAGAGCGTTTTTGTCAGCTTATGGCCTGCGGCCTCTAAACGGGCCGCAATCCGGGCTCCGGAGACAAGTACGAGGGGTGGTTGCTGCGCGTTGGCGCTAGCCCGGTTTTTTTGTAAAAATTCCACCAGCTTTTCATTAAAGCGCCCGCAGAGTCCTTGATCCGATCCGAAAATCACTAAACCTTGCAGCCCTCCTTCTTGACTACCGCTATTTGGCAGGCCGGTTTCTCTGATCACGGCCTGGAGGCCGGAGTCAATGGTCTCCTGATAGGCATCCAGGGAGTGAGCCGCCTGCTCGTACTGGCGGATATTTACCGCCGACAGGGTCTTCATGCTCTT
>JAYEGS010000118.1:0-3722 GCA_034659215.1 Pseudomonadota bacterium
GTCGGGCATCAATTATGTTGAGGAGAGATTTTTAGAACTAAACCGGAAAAAGAAGCTCTCCTTTTATGAGGTTGCTGAATATAAAAAAGTAGTTTCTCTGTTGGATACAATTGCTAAGCAGAGAAAAATCGTGGATCGGGCATTATTGCCAACCTCTTCGTCGACCTCTCTATTTTATCAAGATAGTCGTATCTCTGCTCTGCTGATCGCATTGGCGACCGCTCCTTTTTTCCCTTCTCATATGATTATTGAACCGGTGACCATGCTTTTTTCCGGTTTTGACAATTTTTCAAGCAAGGATATTATAGCTTCAACCGAAACCGATTTTTTTTATTGTAAGTTGCTCCGAGAAATTATTGAAGAAAAACTATCTTCTGCTTCACCGCCGCGACTGGTTGGTATCTCCGTAACCTTTCAAAATCAGGTTATTCCCGGTTTTTTCTGTGCCCGTTTAATCAAGGAACTTTTGCCGACGACGCATGTGGTTATGGGGGGTGCCTTTGTCTCTCTTCATCTTCGAGAACTTGTTGATACTTCTCTTTTTGCCTGTGTCGACAGTTTTATTGTTGATGACGGAGAACTGCCTCTTACGGCCCTTTATCGGGAACTGGGGCAGGATGATCCCGATTTTGCCAAGGTTTCCGCCCTGATTCGGCCCCAAGACAACCAGGTTGTTAAAAATTCTCCCGAACCTCCTTTGTCACTTGCAATCCTGCCGCCGCCCGATTACCGGGTTTTTAATCTTGAACAATACTTGTCTCCTTTAAGCAATATGGCTCTCTCTTTTCGACTCTCTCGGGGCTGCTACTGGCAACGTTGCACTTTTTGCCGAACTGAGCTCTCTTTGTGTAAAGATTATGAGCAGCCGCCGGTTGAGAAGGTTTTTGCCGACCTTTGCCGGGTTGTTGAAGAGACCGGAGCCCGGCGGATATTTTTCAGTGATGAATCAGCGCACCCGGAGGTTTTGGAATTTATTGCCCGTAATCTTCTGGAGAAGAATATCAAAATTGACTGGCTTGCCCATACCCGGTTCCACCCCTCTTTGACCGCAGAACGTTTTGCCCTTTTCAAGGAGTCTGGCTGTCTTAGCCTGACTTTGGGACTGGAGTGTTATAATGACCGGGTTTTGGCTTTGATGAAAAAAGGGATCAAGGTTAAATTGGTCGATCAAGTGTTGGCTGCTAACGCCGGTTGCCTCCCCTTACACCTCTATATGATTGTCGGTTTCCCGACTGAAACTGAAGCCGAGGCGCGATTAAGCTATGCCAAAATAGTAGAATTTCGTGAACAAAAACTTATAAAAAACTTTAACTATACCCTGTTCCAACTTATTTATGGTTCGGATATTTTTAAAAATCCCGCCGCTTACAGGATTGAAAAAATCCATTTTGGCGCGAATCAGAACCTGACTCCCGACAGTTGCTCTTTTGTTGGGGAGGGGATGTCAAGAAAGAGGGCAACCGACCTGAATCATGAGTTCAGGGCTGCAGCCGAACCGGTTAATAATCAAGAGATGATGTTGACGATGTTTAATGAGGTTAATGTCAGGGGACAAACTGTTCCTCTAAGCTACGGCTTCGGCCAGGTAAAATCATCAATCATGGCCCAAATTCACAAACTTCACCAGATGCCGTATAGTCAATGGCTTAACAGCACTGATTCCGGGCTTGAATTAGCCATAAATCAAAAGGTCTAAAATTGAGACATTGCCGTCTGATTATCGTTGAAGGTATCATGGGGTCAGGCAAGAGTGAAACCTCACGCTGGTTGACAAAGAGGTTGAAGCGGGAGGAACTGAAAGCCCATCTTGTGGGTGAGGCCTATTGGCCGCACCCGACCCGGGTAATCACCGATCTCAAACAACCGCTCTCCCCCTGGCATGAATTACCGGCCAGTGAACTTGCGCAAAAAAGTCTTGTTAAATGGCGAGATTTTGTCGATGAGACATTGAACTCCGACTCCATAGCGGTATTTGACGGACAGCTTTTTCATGGCGATCTGACAACATTGATGATGATGGAGATACCTTTTGCCGAGATCCAAAATTATATTTTACAGCTCGAACAGGAGCTTGCTAGGTTAAACCCTCTTTTAATTTATCTCTATCAAACTGATATCGAAAAAGCACTGCACAAGATCTGTACGCAACGCGACCCGCAATGGCAAAAGATGCAGTTTGACTGGAAATTAAGCTCGCCCTATTGTCAAGGGAGAGGGTTTTCCGGAATGACCGGTTATGTCGATTTTTACAAAGAGTATCGCACATTAACTGATAAGCTTTTTTCACTTCTGAAAATTGATAAATTATCGCTGGAAAATCAGGCCGAGGATTGGCCGTCAATTTACGCAGAGATTGAAAGTTTTGTCATGGAAAGCATTATGGATGCCGGAAAGAATTTATGAGATGAACTATAAGTTGCATGCCGGCAGCCAGCCCGGATTTAAAAAATCATGCACAGCAGGAACGGGGTCAGGCTTTCATGTTTTGATAGATTGAAACATTACCGTACGTCAGGAGTTACTACGGGCCAGTTCATCGTCGCTTCCCCAGCTCGCCAACCAAGACATAACCTTGTCACCATTAACGATTTCTCCGGTCTCAATCTCCTCAAGGGCTTCCAACGTCTCCTCTTGTCTGCGAACTACTTCCTTTTCACGTTCGACATATTGAGCCATAAGCACACGTATCGCATGACTTAAATTCATTTCATGAGCGGCGGCCGCCTCCTCAAAATCCTTCTTCAAATCTTCCGGGATTCTAGCTCTTATTACTGCTGTCTTCATATCGCAACCTCCATTGATCTACAACGTAGTACATCTTAACTTGAGAGTCTAAAGTTCTTCCTCTATTTCTGTAAATAACGTACGTGATATTTTCATTTATAAACTAGCACTATATTAAGTAATTATCAAGCTGTTAATATTGATGTAAGAAAAAATATAAAGTACGGTAAAGTTATATTGACGTACTGTGTTTTTTAGTGTATCATCCTCGCATAACTTAGTAAAAAGGGAGGATGATGCTATGGGGAGCTTCGAATTATACTTGCAATACCATAAGGAACTCACAGAGAGTAAACTCAAAACTATTGATCGATTCATAAAACAAGCAAAACCGGAACCAATAAAGCGTACGTCAAAAATTGGCATAGTCGAAAACGTACTTAAACTCGCTGGACGACCGTTGCATATCTCTAAAATAATCGAGATAACGGCAAGAGATTTTGAAGTTCAGCTTGATCGAGACTCTATAACTTCAATTTTAACGAAAAAAATTAAGGCCGGACAAAAATTCATCAGAACAGCCCCCAATACATTCGCCCTGAAAGAATAATAGGCTGCTTGGAAGCATTTTAAAAGCGCAATATTCATTTCACGACGATGGAGGGCAACATGATAACGGAGATCAACAACATACTGTCTCAGTTCAGGAGCTGCTTTAGTCGAACATCTTCATTCAACTGGTTCGTAATCACCGTCTTTGGTTTTATTGTCAGGCTTGATCATCATGGCGTATCGTCAGTGATTAGATGGTTAAACCTGGATCCCGGCAAATATACATCTCTGTTGTTATTTTTCAGGACATCCTCGTGGAAGCTGAAGGAAATTCAACAAAGATGGTGGCAAATTGTACTGTCCTATTGCCCGGTTATCACCATCAACGGCCGCTACCTGATTGCTGGTGACGGTATCAAAATCGCCAAAGAAGCCAAGAAAATGCC